>CAZJYF010000027.1:0-17091 GCA_964549665.1 uncultured Saprospiraceae bacterium | reverse complement strand
CGGTGATGGTGATTGGTTCGCTTTGCAGTAAGCTGAAATAGCGGTCGGTCTTGCGAAGCACCCTGCTTTTTCGATAGCCTGCTTTCGGCAATTCCGCCCGATATTGGAAATCCCCCCGTCCAAATAATAAAGGCAGTCAATAGTTGATACCGAAGCTTCGGTACTGAACTTTAACTCAATATCAGGCACGTCTCCCGACCTGCTTGAGCAACCCCAACATTACGTCTGGAGACGTTGAAGAAATAGATTTCCAGTTTGGCAACTGAAAATATCGTATCGTTTTATTTTCAACCGTCACCTTTGAATTTGCCTGCGATTTGTATTACTTTGGCAACCCCGACAAACACTTCGGCCGCCTGGAGAACGGAATTTTGAGAATGGCTTTTGAAATTGAGAAATAACGAGGAATGATAGCCGTGCCGTTTTTTTGAATTCCAAAAAAAGTAAATTTGAACCCGTGACCTCCTAATATTTTTTATCATGACAAGAACAAAATTTATTTTGCTGCTGACTATTCCTCCCTTGCTTGCAGGCTATTATTTTAGAGAAATTTTCCCTGAAGAAATCATCCCTTTCATTATCCCTTTCTTCATTATTATTTATTTTCCATTGGTGTACCTCCTCCGAATGAGATATGTCGGGATGACTTGGAAAGAGGTGGGTAAATCCTTTATCCCTTTTTACGGAATTAAAAACAGGTTTAAGACTTTCCAGAAAAAAAGTGATCCGGAAACCAGAAAGGAAGAGTGACTTAATGAAATTTAAAATGATAAATTAATAATGGTAAAGCACTTTTAATCAGTGATTTAACTCGATAAACTGTTCATCTTATTTTTTCAAATTTACTTTGGCACTCAGGTTTGGACCGTTGTTTTTGTGAAACACGCCTCAACTTCTTTGACGGTGAAATTACTCATGCCGATAAATCACAATCGAACCATTTAAAACCAAATAACATGAAACACGGAATTCTCACCGCCCTGTCGGTATTTGCTTTATCCTTCTGCCAGGCACAGGATTCGATTTCAATCAAAACCGATCGTTTGAGTGACATGAGCATTTTCACTTTCTTTTCTTCCTCCCGTCCCCGGGCTTATCAATTCAGGGTGGGTGGAGAAGATTGGCAGCCGGCGGGTCCTTTGGCAAAAAAATTAAAGCCCTATTTGACTGCGCAGCCCGATGCTGTGAAGGATTGGAAGAAGTTCAAAGCAGAAGCTGTCACGAGTGGAATAGGTAGAATAGCCTACGGTATTGGTGCGTTTTTGATAACTTTAAACAGTTTTGGCGAAATTGGCGACGATATCGACAAAGATGCCGTACTCAATACCGGTTTGGGGTTGCTAATCGGCGGGGGATTGATTGCTCTTCTTTTTAAAAAGAGTGCCCGGAAGAGTTTTTATAAATCCGTTCACAAGTACAACGCCCATTTTCGTGTTATGCAGTAAAACCTATTTCAAAGAAACCCTCTCAAAGTGCTAATCAATTTTTGGGCAAAAATGCCCTTGTTGACAAACTGCTACATCCGGCTTAAAAAAGTAGATATGAAGCCTAACTCTAATTGACCGGGTTGAAACAACAAATTGTATTCGTTGCGATTTAGGAGGGAGAAGGTGAATGTTCATACAACACCATATAACCAAAATTACACTCGCACCATTTAAAACCCAATGACATGAAACACGGAATTCTCACCCTCCTGTCGGTATTTGCTTTTTCCTGCTGTCATGCACAGGATACGATTTCAATCAAAACCAATCGTTTGAGATCCCTGAGCATTTTCAGCTATTATTCTTTCTCCCGTCCCATGGCATATCAATTCAAGAGGGGTGCAGGAGATTGGCAACCGGCTGGACTTTACGCAAAAAAATTAAAACCCTATTTGACCACAAAGCCCGATGCCTTGAAGGATTGGAAGAAATTCAAGGCAAAAGCCGTCACTACTAATATAGGTCAATTGACAAAGACGGTAGGGGCGTTTTTGGTATTGTTCCGCTCTTTTGAACGAATTGGCGACGATACGGGCAACGATGGGACCCTATTTACCGGGGTAGGTTTGTTTGTTGGCGGCGGGCTGATTTCTTTTCTGTTTAAAAAGAGCGCCCGGAAGAGTTTTTATAAATCCGTTCAAAAGTACAACGCTCATGTTCGTTGAAAAACGGAAGCAGGGGAATAATCAGTATTGGCCCGGGATTTTCATTCCTTAAAGAAAAAAGCTCCAGGAAAAAGGAGGAGTCAGAATGAGTAGATTATTTGTTTCCCGTTCCCTTAATGGTAAAACTCCGCCACCGCCCTAGCCACATTTTGCCCGTCCATCGCTGCGGAAATAATGCCGCCGGCATATCCGGCGCCTTCGCCACAGGGAAACAGCCCTTCGACTTCTTCGTGCATGAACGTCTCCTTATGGCGGGGAATGCGAATCGGAGCGCTTGTGCGGCTTTCCGCGCCGATTACGTTGGCATGTTCGGTGAAATAGCCTTTCATTTTTTTGCAGAATTCGAGTACCCCTGCGCGCAGTTTTTGATAAATAAAAGGAGGCAATAGGGCATGCACCGGCGCTGAAATCAAGCCCGGAATGTAGGAACTGCCGGGCAAATTGGCAGAGACTTTACCCTCCACGAAATCGGTCATCCGCTGCGCAGGCGCCTGCTGCGTTCCGTCGCCAAATTGGAACATGGCTTGTTCTACCGATTTTTGAAATTCCAAACCCGCGAAGACACTAAATTTTTTGAACGCCGCCAAATCTTCCAATTCCACAGCGACCACCGTGCCGGAATTGGCAAAGGGAGAGTCCCGTTTGGACATAGACATTCCGTTCACCACAATTTCCCCGGGGGCAGTCGCCGCAGGCACCACCAAGCCGCCCGGACACATGCAAAAAGAAAAAACACCGCGCTGCCCAACCTGACAGGCCAGGCGATAACTCGAGGCAGGCAACTGTTCTTCTCTCGGCGATTGATTGTACTGAATTTTGTCTATGCGTTCCTGCTGATGTTCTACCCGCACGCCCAACGCAAAAGGTTTCGCTTCCATTTTGATTCCATTGTCGAAAAGGAGGCGATAAATATCTCTCGCCGAATGTCCGGTAGCTAAAATGACAGCTTTCGCAAAATGTTCGGTCGTTTCCTTCACGACGATGCCCTTCATTTTGCCATCCCGAAGGATAAACCCTGTCACGGGGGAATCGAAGTGGAGGAGGCCGCCCTTCGATAAGATGGTCTCCCGGATGTTGGCAACGACTTTGGGAAGTTTGTTCGACCCGATGTGTGGATGGGCATCAATCAGGATATCGGGATTTGCACCATGCTCCACCAAAAGTTTCAAGGCTTTAAAAATAGAGCCTCGTTTATGCGAGCGGGTGTACAATTTCCCGTCAGAATAGGCGCCGGCGCCTCCTTCCCCGAAGCAATAATTGGAATGCGGGTTTACTATTCCAAACTGCTGAAGTGCTCGCAAATCCCGCCGCCGGGTCTGAATATCTTTGCCGCGGTCGAAAAGGACCGGTTTCAGACCCAATTCAATTAACTCCAAAGCCGCAAAATAACCCGCCGGGCCAGCCCCAACAATGATGACCTCCTTCCCGTGGTAAACGTCGGTAAGGTTGTTCAGCAAAGCCGGTTCCGGTTCAAAGGACTCACCAACAAACACCTCCAAGCGCAGGCGAATAAAAGGCCGCGCCCCCCGCGCATCGATGGAACGGCGGAGGATTCGAATGGCATCAATTTTCCGGTTTCCCAACTTGCATTTGGAAGCCGCCCGTTGACGGATAATTTTTTCCTCAGCAGCCTCCTTGGGCAGTAGTTTCAATTCAATTATTCTGCGCATTGGAAGGCAAAGATAGGAAGATTGGGGTTTGCTTTTTCGAAGGAGGGAAGAGCATTATCATTTTAATCTTTCAACACCGATAGGTCAAATTCAAAACCAGGCAGTACATCTTCCCCTGAAAGAATCGCATCCAGCCCTTTAATTTCCAAAGTTGTTCCATCTTTGCGGAATATCCAACTCATTTCTTCAATGGGGTCAATCAACCATGCCAGCCGAACGCCGTTCTTCATCCAGATTCCTCGAATTTTCTTTTTTAACACCGACCGTTCGTCTGAAGGACTGCGTATTTCAACTATAAAATCTGGCACGATATGGGCGAATGATTTGCGCTGCTTTTTCGATAGTTCGGTTATTTTTTGGTTGATAATCCAACTGGCATCTGCCATTCTTTTTTCGCCGTCGGGCAAAATAAATAGCGTGGATGGGGAGTAGGTTTTGCCAAGTTTATGCTTGCGATTCCAAAGTCCGAGGTCAATGCCAACTTCACTTTCATAATTGCCAGAGTCTAAAGATACCGGAGTCATAATGTTGATATTTCCGTTTTTGTCTTGTTCAATTCTGAGGTTGGGATTTTCCGTGCAGAAATCAATAAACTGTTCTTCCGTCATTGCAGGGACGAGGCTTTTAATTTCCAAACCGTCGAACCATAAAGTGAAATTGTCATTTTTCTCCTTTCCAATTTTTGATGAGGTTGCTGCTTCCATTGTTGCAATTAATTTTTAGGTCAATATACCCAATCTCTTTTTCAAAAACAAGCCTCATTGCCAATCCTATTTCCCCTCAGGCTTCCATCCGGTGCTTCAAATTATCAACCAGCACCGCCCCGACGATAATAAGCCCGATGATGATTTCCTGCACATAAGTAGGTACGCCCATGATGATGCAGCCGTTTTTCAACACGGCAATCAGCAAAGCCCCGACGATAGAACCCAATGCACTTCCTTCCCCGCCCATAAGCGAACCACCGCCAATGACGACGGCAGCGATGATGTCGAGTTCCATTCCGACGGCGGAAGTGGGGTCGCCGATGCTGAGGTTGCTGTATTGCATCACCGAGGCAACGCCGGTAAACAGGCCACAGAAGGCATAGATGAGGATGCGGTTAAATTTTACGTCAATGCCACAAAGACGGGCTGTGTTCTCATTTGAACCGAGTGCAAAGACATGCCTTCCGAAGACAGTGTAACGCAGCAGCCCCATAAGCAAAAGCAACAAAAACAGCGTTATCCACACGCCCGGTGCGAAGAGCATCCAACCGGGTTCGGGGGTGATGTCCATCAAACTTTGCAGCCAGTTGTCAGGAGTGGGAACGGTTTGTTCATTGGCCAGCCATTTGGCGATACCGCGGGCAATTTGCATCGTTCCGAGGGTGACTATGAAAGGAACAATTTTAAACTTTGCGCTGACAAAACCACCCGCCCAACCGACCAAGCCACAAGCAGCAATCGCTGCCAGGGCAGCCAAAAAGGGAAGGACAAAGCCGATGTCTTGAGTCGTAGGGTCGCCCAAGACCAAAGCGATGACGACCGTCCCAAGTGCCACTTGTGAACCGACACTCAAATCAATGCCGCCGGAAATAATGACAAGCGTCATACCCAAAGCGCCGATTCCGATAATGACACTTTGGGTGAGAATGGTTTTAAAATTGTAAAAAGAGAAAAAAGATTCGTAAAAATCTTCCTGTCGGATGCCTAAGGCCGCGAAAAGCAGGACTACGAAAATGAGTCCGAAAAAAGGGCCGAACCGAAGGAGAATAGATCGCAGGTTTTCCTTCATAAGCTTTGATGAGTTGGTCGTTTAATCATTGGGTCATTGGGTCATTGGGTCATTTAGCAATATCACATTTTTCCCAAAGTTGCGTACCTCATTACTTTTTGTTTCTGCCATTCGCCAATTGGTTTGACAGGAGAAAGTTGCCCCCGGTGCATCACCGACAAGCTGTCGCAAACGCCGAATAATTCGGGTAGATAAGAACTCACCAGAACGATGGCTTTGCCTTGCCCAGCTAGTTTCTGAATGATGCGATAGATTTCCACTTTGCTCCCTACATCGATCCCGCGAGTGGGTTCGTCCAGGAAGAAAATTGCGCTATCGTGGTGCAGCAAGCGGGCGAAGCATGCCTTTTGCTGATTGCCACCCGAAAGAGTCTGCATTTTTTGCTCAGGAGCCCGGCATTTTAGCTGGAGTTGTGCGATAAAGGATTTGGCAGCCCGGTATTCTTCTTTGAGGTTTAACAATCCACGGTTGCTGTATTTTCCCAAACCCGAAAGGGTGATATTTGAAACCAAGGACATATTCAAGGCCAGGCCCTCTTCTTTTCGGTTTTCGCTCAATAAATCCATTCCCAATTGGAGGGCTTTGGGTGGGCTAACCCAAGTGGCAGTTAGTTCAGGCGATTGTTTTAGCCGAAGTGTCCCGCCTTTTACTTCTTCTAGTCCAAACAAAGCTCGAATGGTCTCGGACCTCCCCGATCCCACCAGTCCGGCGATGCCGAGAATTTCACCACGATGCAAGGAGAAAGATACTTTCCGGGGAACGGGATAAGCTGATAGATGTTTGACTTCCAGTACCTTTTCTCCAATTTGGTGAGCAGTGACGGGATACAAATCATCCACGGAACGTCCTACCATGTGCTCTATCATCTTTGAAATGCTGCTGTTGACGACCTGCCCGGAAGCCACCGTCTCGCCGTCGCGCAATACCGTAAATCGGTCGCAGACTTCGGTCACTTCTTCCAGAAAATGACTGATGTACAATACGGCGATTCCTTTATCCCGAAGTCGTCGCACCACTTGAAACAAAGTTTTGCTGTCATCACCGGAAAGAGAACTCGTCGGTTCGTCCATTATCACCACGCTTGCCTCGCTGACGAGGGCGCGGGCAATTTCGACTAATTGTTTTTGGCCGATGCTCAACTTTGCCACGGGAGTGTCGGGCGACAAGTTTTCATGCCCCAACCAGGCGAGGGCTTCCCGAACGCGCTGCCTTTGGTGCTGCACCAAACCCCATCTACTCACCTCGGACCCCAACATGATATTTTCTTCAACTGATAAGTGGGGCGCCAAGGTCAGTTCCTGGTAAATCATGGCAATACCCGCCAAACGACCTTCTGCGGGATTGGAGGGGCGGTACGTTTTCCCGTGCAAGTGAATGCTTCCACCAGGGTCGGGTTGATAGGCGCCACTGAGGATTTTCATCAGCGTACTTTTCCCAGCCCCATTTTCTCCAATGACGGCATGAACCTCACCTCCGAACACTTCCAGATTCACTCCGCGAAGCGCCTGCACTGGACCAAAAGCTTTATTAATATTGTTGAGGGTAAGAATGGGTTTCTCCAGTTTCATTGTATCATTGTGTCATTACATCATTGTATCATTGCTGAACCTCATTCATCCAGCCACTTTTTGACGGGAGGATGTAGCAATAACTTCATTTGTTCTTCCTCCATATTGTCGCGGGTAACCATAAAAACACCGGTATCGATTCGTTTGTCAACGGTTCCCTCCTCGAGGTACTGAACGGCTGTTTTCACCGCCAGATAACCCATTTTAAAAGGGTCTTGAATGGCAAGACCGGCAATCTGGCCATTTTTCAAACCTTCGATCAGGTTGGTATTGGAATCGAAGCCCACCAATTTTACTTTGCCCGTTCTTCCGGTGGTTTGTAACGCGCGAAGCATAGCTTGGGTGGACGTTTCATTGGGGCAAAAAATTCCGTCCACATTGCCGAAGCGATTGAGGAGGCTTTGGGCTGCTTGAAAGCCTTTTTCCAGGGTAGCCCCAGCGTATAGATTGGAAGAAATCAATTCGGCCTCCGGAGCGTATTCCTTCAGCCCATCCAAAAACCCCTGTTCCCGGTTGCTCGTGCTTGCCGAACCTTCCATGTAGCGCAAAAGGATGACTTTTTTACTTTCTCCAAGCACTTCCGATAAGCGACGGGCACATAGTTTTCCTCCCTTATAATTGTCGGTTGCCACGAAACTCACGTAGTCCTCCGAATCTAAACCCGAATCGAAAATAATAACGGGAATGCCCTGCTTGCCCGCATCCTTTACCACTTTCACCATGCTGCGAGAATCTAATGGGGCGAGCGCGATGGCATCCATTTTCCGGCTGATAAAGTTCTGAACGATGGAGACTTGCTGCTGTCTGTCCGACTCTTTTTGGGGCCCTTGCCAATCCACGTTCACGTCCAATTCCCGCGCCGCTTTCACCGCACCAGCATGGATGCTGCGCCAGAATACATGGGTCGTCCCTTTTGGGATGACTGCAATCTTGAGTTTGTGTTCCGTTTTACCAGGGGCTTGGTTTTCACCGCAACTTCCGGAAAGGAGGAGGATGGAAAATAAAAAGAATATTTTTTGAATCATAGGTTGGTAGTTTTCAACTTTTTTCAAAGCCGCTAAATTTCGGAAGATTTTTGACAAAACCTATGAATGTGCTCTTTTTTTGTGAGAGAGGATGCAGTGCGACCGCTTTTGGAAGGGGGACGGCAAACAGGGTTTCCAACCAAAAACACTGCCCAAATCTGGTACATTTTATTTAGCCCTATTGTTTAACCGATGGATATACCAAATGGTATAAAACAATTCCCGCCCCATCTGCCGAACCCGCGCATCGTAATGGTGGGTTTCTTCCGCCGTATCGTCGTAGTTCTTGGGGTCTTCGTAAGGAATGGAAAAGCGGGCCTCCGCACCGGGAACGGGGGGGCAAGCGGCATCCGCTTCCGAACAAACCATTAGTGCAGCAAAACCCTTTTTTGGATTTGGTGGGGCATCAAAAGTTTTGGAAAAGAGTGACAAGGGCCGCCTACCATCGAATGAAATGGTCGTCTGATACACGGGATTTTCTCCCCCCGTCATGGGTTCGAGTAGAAATCCTGCCCGGCGCAATGCCGCCACCGCCCGCGGATTGAAAGCCGTAGCTTCTGTGCCGCCGGAGTAAGTCTCCAAGCCTTTAATGGCATACCAACTCGCCGCTAACTGTAACCACAATTGCCCGATTTGACTTCTCATTGAGTTGTGCGTGCAGATGACAATGATGCGAACGGGCTGTGCCGCTTTTTGCTTTCGGAAAATATAACCGGCTAATTCTTCTAACTCTGCTTTTCGTTTCTCCGAAATCCGGTCGAACTCCAAAATCAATTTTTCAACAAAGGATTTTAATGGTTCGTGAATTTTCATAAGTTGGTTCCGAAATAAGGTTTACTAAACTTTCCAAGTTTAGTAAACCTATTGATTGGCTTTTTTTTAAATTGCAATATTGCGATAGCATGGTAAATCATTCCATTATCTTTCGACAATAATATAGGATTCTTTACTTTTGTTCCAGACCAGTCGAAAAAAATATTGGCTCATGCATGATATTCGGTTGAGGATGGCGGCTGAAGAACGAAGTTCTGATTTTGAGGCAACACATCGTAGCTCTCCCACTTGCTTACCCGTCGATGCGTCACCTCAAAATCTCCAAAAAATTTAGCTTCATCTAATTTTCTACATGAGCCGGAATAATTTGCTTATCGTTTAAAACCACCGGGCATGAAAATACATGGTGCAAATTCCTTCTTACAGCGGTCTTTCTCTGAAAAATCTACGATACAAGACTACGCCAAAGTAGCCTGGTTTTACAATTATTGGAGCTGGTTGACAGAATCAAAGGCACAACAGAAAGCGCTGGAACTGGCTAAAATACAGGATGGAGAAAGTATCCTCGAAGTGGGAGTCGGCACCGGCACCTTTTTCATGAAAATAGTGGAGCACAACCGAAAAGGCCGCAACGAAGGGATCGACCTTTCCCCCGCAATGCTCACTAAAGCCGAAAAACTTTTGAAAAAAAGAAGCGCCGACGCCCATTTCAACCTTTCCATTGGCAACGCTTACGACTTGCCTTTTGAAGCCGAGACTTTCGATTTGGTGGTCAATAATTTTATGCTGGATTTGTTACCCGAAGCCGATTTCGGGAAAATACTCAAAGAATTCCGGCGAGTACTTCGACCCGGCGGTCGCGTCGTTCTTTCGACGATGGCTTTTGGTGATCGATGGTTTCACCTTTTCTGGCGTTGGTTGGCAAAAACGATGCCTTCTCTCCTGACCGGCTGCCGCCCCATTTCAATTCACCACTACCTTGGGGAAGTAGGTTTTAAAAATGTTTTCACAGCAAAACTCAGCCAAAATACGTTTCCAAGCGAGGTGACTGTGGCGCAATTGAATTAGCAAATAAATCAAATCTTCATTCCCACCCAACTCAAAAGCCCTGCGTTTTTGAATCCACTTTTTTTTTGACCCTCCTGGGTTATTGAAGGAGAATTTTCTTGACGACCACCCCACCGGGAAAAGCCGTTTTTAAAAAATAAACGCCCGGCGCAAATTGGTCAATTGGTAAGCTAAGGAACTGTTGGGAAATGGATGATTGCAGAGAAAGCTCTTTTACTATTCTGCCATTCAGGGAAACCAACTGGATGGAAGTTGAAATTCCCTGAAAATGCTCCATTTCAAAAGAAAGCGTTTCCCTGACCGGATTTGAAATTATTTTGACTTCTGGAAAAGAATTTTCAGGGGAATTGGTGGCTGTTTGAATATCGTCTCGAGCCAAGGGAACATTTAACACAACCGACTCGTTATCAACAATTTGTACATTATTAATAGTCTTAGACATATAGCCCGGGGCAGAGAAAGTCAAGTCGTAATTCCCCGCTTTCAAGTAGCGGTGATAATCGCCAACAGGAAGTTTCGTTCGGACGTGGGAACTGTCTTTATCGAAGTTTTCTATAAAAACCAAAGCTGATAGCGGATCGCCACTCAAGGAATCCGTCACGATGCCGCGAAGTCCAAAAAGCGATTGTTCCAGATAGTTGAGGAATGAGCGATAATTGTATTCCCAAAAAGCAGGAAGTTGACCGGCGGGGAGCGTTTTGGTATTGGAAATTTCGAGGGTGAATTCCCGTCCGAGATTGAAGTAGGTCATGTAATCCTGCCGCCCGCCAAAAATGGTGAACCAATCGAAACCGTTGGTGATGCCATTTTCCAGATCGGTGAAGTAGCCAAAAGGGGAAAAAGCATGTGCCGTATCTGCGTATTCGCGGCAAACATGCCGCCACCAGGCATCGTCGGCATGGCGTTTAAACCAGGTGTCCCAGGGATAGTTGGCCACCTCGGCCCCGCCGTGGATGTTGCAGGAGAGGTTGAAATGGTTTTCCTCGGCAAATGCCATAAAAGCAAGGGTCTCCGGCTGCCATTGCCCCCCGTCGGGGTGGGGTCCGTCTTCCGGGTCGGGATAGTTCCTGTTGAGGTCAAAACCATTTGCATTGGAACGGGTGGCGCCGCTGATAGTGCTGTTGTTATTGGTATAGGTACCGTCGGGATTCGCTAGGGGATTTATCCAAATCTCGATATTGTCCACCAAGTGCGTGATGCGGTCATCGGTGCCGTAGTTGCAAAGGAGGTGATTGATGAACCGCAACATTAAAGGGAAGCCGGTGGTTTCATCACCATGCATGGTCGAGGTGTAAAGAAACCGGGGCTCATTTTCCGTCAGGTCGGGATGGTCCGTGATTTTGGCCGCCAGCAATTTTCTGCCACTTGGGAGTTCTCCAATGACGACAATCCGGCAAATGTCGGGATGGTCCTCCTCAAATTGAAAAAGCATTTCTTCGTATAATTCATAGGTGGGATAAAAATCCCAGCTTTGATTGCAACTCGATTTCTGTTCCCATTCGGAAACGTCCATCATGCGCACTTTCGCCTTTTCTCCGGGGCTTTTCAGAATGGAATAATCATACCCGAGAGAAAGAAACTTTTCAAATTGTTTCTGATTTGCGTAAGCAAAAACCTCCTTGCCCCGCGTGCGGTGGTCTATTGAAACCAATCGGGTCAGCGTTGCCAATTCATCCTTCGATTGAATATCAAATTTAAAAAACACCTCCTGCTTTTCCTGAAAAAAGGTCTGCACCCATTGTAGGTTGGCATTCGTTTGGGCAATAGAAGTGGCCTTCCAAAAGAAAATAAGTCCAACAAGCACGAATAATCTAATCATCATATTCATTCAATTTTATGCGGGGGCAAAAGTAAAGAAAGAGTTGATTCCGGAGGGCAAAGAAAGGTACCGGTTCTAAAAAAAGTCGAATTAGGTAAAGCAGTTGACTATAAAAAAAACATTTCACATAAAGCATTGGGTTCTACAGACCATACCATTTGGGTGCCTGCCATGAAGGAGGCAGGCATTGAATTCATACTTGCCAATTGCGGTCAACTGACCGTTTTTGCCCCCGCGAATAGTGCCTTTGAAAAATTGCAGGAAAAGACTCTTGAAAACCTCCTAAAGACCGAAAACGTGCATACACTTACCCGGAATTTGATGTATTTTACTGCTCCGGGAACCTTCAAAGGCGATTTGCTCAATGGCGGGAAGTTTCTATTAGCGGCAATGGGCGACAATGTGATGATTAAGCAGAATGGAGAGGAACTAACTCAAGGGAAACAAAAATACCACCTACAATCAATACAACGGTCTTGTACTGGTCATTGATTCTACACTGGTTCTTCCGGAAAAGAAAAGGAAGGGTTTTTCAACCCAAATAAGATTTTAGAGCGTTCCGGTTGTAGGCTTTTCGCAAGCGGCGGATAGCGCGTTCCTTAATTTGGCGGACTCTTTCTCGGGTCAAACCATACAATTCGCCGATTTCTTCAAGCGTCAGCGCTTTATGGCTGTTCAACCCATAATAGGAAGACAATACTTCTACTTCCCTTGGAGACAGGATAGAAAGACCTTGTTGTACTTCTTCTTTGAGGGATTGATCCATCAAATTGCCGTCGGGGCTAAAACCGTCGTCTTTGGCCAAAAGGTCGAGCATGGTAGAGTCACCCTCTTCCCCACTAAGCGGGGCATCTACAGAGAGGTGCCTTCCACCGCCTTTAAGCATGTTTGCAACTTCTTTGGGCGTCATATCCAATAATTCACCCAACTCTTCATGGGTAGGTTCGCGCTCAAATTCCTGCACAAAGGTGAGAAAAGCTTCATTTACTTTGTTGTAAGAACCGACCTTGTTCAGCGGCAGCCGGACGATTCTCGAATACTCTACGATAGCTTGCAAAATGGACTGCCGAATCCACCAAACGGCGTAAGAAATGAATTTGAACCCTTTCGTTTCGTCAAAGCGTTTGCCTGCTTTCATCAAACCAACGTTTCCTTCATTAATGAGGTCGCTCAACGAAAGTCCCTGATTTTGATACTGCTTGGCAACGGAAACGACAAAACGCAAATTGGCTTTTGTCAGTCTTTCCAAGGCTTGGTGGTCGCCTTGACGAATACGCCTGGCCAATTCCGCTTCTTCATCGGCTGTCAGCATATCAATTTTGCCAATATCATTGAGGTACTTGTCGAGGGCAAGGCTTTCCCGAGTGGTAATTTTATTGGTAATCTTCAGTTGACGCATTCACAGGAGTTTTAATTTATTATGAAAAATCATCGGGCCAAGGTTAAAATCGATTTTTTTGGAATGTAGTTCGTGTAGTTTTGTTTGTAATAATTTTCCATACCTGTGCGGAACTACAAACGACCAACTGCAATTTTCCAAATCAAATTTAAAAGCAACTAAAGTATCATTTTTACGAGCAATGAATCATTAAAGTTGCCATTTTTTTGGAAAAAAACTTGACTTTTTGAAAAAAAAGTTTATTGCGGGTTTGGCAAAAAAGAAACAAGACCTTTGTAAAAAAAGTTCTGAAAGAGCGAAAAATTAAAAAATTGTTTTTAAAAATGGGGGCACTAATTCTTTCACAAGATTGAAGTGCTAAAATATTTAAATTTTATTACTTTATAAATATTTGATAATCAATTTTTTTTGGCGAAAAAAATAATCGTATTATTAATTGTTGTAAACAATTAATAATCAAATACCTACAATAATGGCAGAGACAAATAAAATTCAGGAAATTTTTTAGAAAAGGAGCCGCAATTGGTATCTTGTGCAAAAAAGATGCCTAATCTATGAAAAAGGCATTCGAATGGTAAATTTTCCTTATCAGTGATAACAGATTCTGCAAAATAAAAAAAGAGGACTTTTTGCATCCTCTTTTTTTATCGATAAGCCAGCATTGTAAAAAAAAATTCAACCTGCTATCAGCTTTTCCCGTCGCTGTCGCGGGAATGCTCATTTCTTCGATTATGCCCGCCTCTATCATCCCTGCTGCTTCCTTCTTCGCGTGCAGGCCGGGGTATCAAAGCTTTCCGGGAAAGGCGGAATTTGCCCGTTTTTCTATCAATCCCGACCAATTTCACTTTGACCATATCACCTTCGCTAAATACCTCTTCCACGTTCTCAATGCGGGAATGGGAAATTTCAGAGACGTGGAGTAATCCACTTTTTCCTTGAAAATCTACAAAGACGCCATAAGGCATCACCGTCCGAACGACGGCATCAAAAACATCGCCGACGGAAGGAACAAAAGTGATTTGGCGAATTCGGTCCAAAGCTGCTTCGATGGAAGTTTTGTCAGAACTAGAAATATTCACCACGCCTTTGTCATCCACTTCTTCAATATTTATCACTGTTTTAGTGACTTCCTGTATTTCCTGGATCACCTTTCCTCCCGGGCCAATAACCGCTCCGATGAAACTTTTATCAATTATCAATTCGACAATTCGTGGGGCATGTGGTTTGAGGTCTTCCCTTGGGGCTGCCAGGGTTTGGTTCATTATACCCAGGATATGCAGCCGTCCCTGACGGGCTTGATCAAGTGCTTTTTCCAGCACATCATAAGGCAAGCCGTCAATTTTGATGTCCATTTGGCAGGCGGTGATACCATTTTCGGTGCCGGTCACTTTGAAGTCCATGTCTCCCAAAGCATCCTCGTCGCCGAGAATATCGGTGAGAATGGCGTTGCGCTTTCCATCTGAAATCATCCCCATGGCGATACCGGAAACGGCTGATTTTATTTTAATTCCCGAATCCATCAAAGCCAAAGAACCGCCACAGACGGTAGCCATAGATGAAGAGCCATTCGATTCTAAGATATCGGAAACGATGCGTATGGTATAGGGGCTATCTTCGGGCAATACCTGCCGGAGGGAACGCGCTGCCAGGTTTGCGTGACCAACTTCTCTTCGAGCCGGAGCGCGCAGAGGTTTGATTTCTCCAACGGAGAAAGCGGGAAAATTGTAGTGTAAAAAGAATTTCTCGTAGCGAATGTTCATGGCATTATCGAGCATCATTTCGTTCATCTTGGTGCCCAAAGTAAGAGAGACTAAGGCCTGCGTTTCCCCGCGGGTGAAAATAGCGGAACCGTGTGTGGAAGGCAGGTAATCAACTTCTGCCCAAATAGGGCGCACTTCGTCGGGTTTCCTTCCATCCAGCCGAATGCCTTCGTCCAGAATAATATTTCGGATTGTTTCCTTCTTTGTACTGTCGAAATAACGGTCAACCAACTTGCCATTTTCTTCCATGAATTCTTCTCCCTTTTCCGCAGTCAATTTTTCAATTAACTCCTCCTTAATAGCTTTCAATTGCGTTTTGCGGGCGTGTTTATCCAAAAAGGCTTTTGCTACGGCGTAAACCTTTTCCCGAGTCATTTCCTCCACTTGGGCTTTCAAAGCTTCGTCTTCGGGCAACGGTTCTATTTCGCGGGTTTCAAGGGCCTTCCCTCCAACTTTTTCGGCAAGGGCAAGTTGTGCCTGACATTGAACTTTGATCGCCTCGTGGCCGACTTTAATAGCCTCAACGAGGTGTTTTTCAGAACATTCCCTCGCTTCTCCCTCTACCATGACCACGTCTTCAAGGGTAGCAGCTACGATGATATCAATTTCCGCATTTTCCAAAGCCGACTTGGTAGGATTGACAACATACTCCCCTTTAATTCTTCCCACTCTGACCTCCGAAATAGGTCCTTGAAAGGGGATATCCGAAACGGAAAGGGCCGCAGAAGCGGCCAGCGCCACAAAAGAATCAGCAGGTACATCCTCATCGCCGGATATTAGGTTAACGATAATTTGGGTATCGTACATATAGCCTTCTGGAAACAGCGGACGAATGGCCCTATCTACAAGGCGGGAAGTTAAAACCTCAAAGTCGGATAGTTTTGACTCCCGTCTGAAAAAATTCCCCGGAATCCTCCCTGCCGCAGCAAATTTTTCCTGGTAATCCACGGATAAAGGAAAAAAGGATTGCCCTTCCCTCATTTCCGTGGCGGAAACAACAGAAGCAAACAACATAGTCTTTCCCATTTTAACAACTACCGAACCATCGGCCTGCGTGGCCAATTTACCGGTTTCAATACTTACCTCTCTGCCATCCGGCAAATTGAAAGAAACAGTCGTAGGAATTTTCTTGCCCATTATATCTTAATTTTTGATCTATTATTCAAAAGAAATACATCCCAGTTACAGGAAAAATATTTGATTGCCAAGGATCGTTGACGAAAACGTTGTGATGAATGATTTCACTCAAAAGACCCTTTGGGTTTTCATAGAAAGCCAACAATTAAATCCTCATAAATCTATCAAACAAATATTTGAAAATCGCCTTGGTGCGTCTATATTTTTTGCAGGCAGGGAAGAAGTCTTAATGGCAAAAAGAAACGGTTTGCGGTTCATTTAATTTAAAAATAACCTTTCTATATTTTTGTAAAGAAGTGGTTACTACGGGAGTTAGATGATGTTGCAAATGGTTTAGGTCTCCTAACCAATCCCTTCCCGGCATGTCAACGCTAATACAAGAAAAAAGTGCTTCCCGGGGGAACCACTTTTTTCAGTTTTTTTATCCGCGAATGCTCAGTTTTTTTATCAGCTCGCGGTATTTATTTATATCTTTCTTGGCTAAATAATGCAAGAGACGCTTTCTTTTACCCACCAGCGTCAAAAGCGTTCTGCGGCAGGAGTGATCCTTCTTATTCAAATTGAGATGCTCCGACAAGCATTTGATTCTAAACGTGAACAAGGCTACTTGCGCCTCTGTAGAACCGGAGTTCGTCTCAGAACCACCAAATTCTTTGAAGATTTCTGCTTTCTTTTCGTTCGTTAAATAAACTGCCATTTGTAAATATAGAACTTGAGGTACCTTTAAATCACAAAATGTTTTGACTGACTGTAACCCCCTTTGCCATTTTATGTTTTCAAAGGAATACCGTTAGTGATTACGAAAATCAGTTACAGCGGGCGCAAAGGTAATTATTTTTGAGACAAAGAGAAAATAAGAAAATAATCTTTTGGAAGGCTCCCTGCAGACTGGGTAATTCCTATTTTGATGTTTTAGGGTAAATGAGTTTTGGTCTGAGAATAC
>CAZJYF010000026.1:0-17243 GCA_964549665.1 uncultured Saprospiraceae bacterium | reverse complement strand
GTTCTACTCAGTTGGGGAAGCCTTTCGGACGGGTACGCACAAAGCCATGATTTTTGAATACCTCCAAATGAAAGGCTGGACGAATCAACGGGTACACTATTACGGGCACACCCGCTCCTGGTCGCAAATGGGGTCGGCGGTTTCTTCTCTTTGCGCCGCCGCGATTGTTTTTTTTAGAGGTGAATATCAAACCATTTTCCTCGTTTCCGTTGTGCCCTATTTGTTCGATTTATTGCTCATAGCTTCCTATCCAAAATGCTTGGATGGCAAATTGCATTCATTGGAAGGGGTTTCTGTAAAAAATAAATTCAGGAAGCAACTGGAGGCTTTTTTGATTACTTTTAAAAATCCGTTCAACCTCAAAGTCGTCAATAATCTTACTTTGTACAGTGGTTTTTTCCAAGCCATCAAGGACTATCTCCAACCTGTTTTGCAAACTTTTGCCTTGTCCCTTCCCTATTTTTTGTACTTGGAAGACAAGCAGCGGGCAGCAATCGTTATCGGTCTGATGTACTTTGCAATTTACCTTTCTACTTCTCAGGCTTCCCGGCATTCGGGCAAGGTCGCTTCTTTGTTTTCAAATCTACGACAACCACTGAATGCCACCCTTCTTCTTGGATTGTTAATTGGTCTTTTGACCGGTTTGTTTTACCAACTCGAGCTCATAATTCTTGCCGTAGCAAGCTACCTTTTTGTGTTTTTGATTGAAAACCTGCGCAAACCCATGGGCGTTGGATACTTTGCTGAACGGGTGGATAGTACCATAATGGCAGCCGCTTTATCCGTCCAATCGCAGTCAAAAACGATTTGGGCAGCTATAATTTCGGTGCTTTTGGGCTTTTTAATCGATACCTGGGGCATCGGACTTGGCATTGCCATGACTTCCTCCTGCTTGCTGGTTTTTTCCTTTTTATTTTGGCTGAAAGCAGAAAAGTAGCTTGCCATCGAAAAGTGAAAAAAATAATTGGGTTTTATTTGAACAAAGTTTTTTCCAACCACCTCTATTTTGCAACACTTCTATTGAATTTGGCTTGGATTTTGCTTTTTTTTCACAAAACACCCTATACCTTCCAGCCTAATTCCCTCCCTGTTTATTAGTTATTTTACAACAACTCCCCTCGGCATTATTAAAGCTTTGCGGAAATTTTTTATATTTCCTCAGTAATTGCTCAACGAATTTTACAAAAACTTTGAACTTACAACTATGAACGACAAAAGGTCACCCTTTGCGGCAATCCTTATTGCCCTTTCTTTCCTTATCGCCTTCCTGGGATGTCAAAAAGCAGATATAAGTTTGCCAGTGAAACAATACCCTGGAGTGGAAGCTGAACTATTAAAATATTTTGAACGCTTTGAAAAAGAAGGCAAGGCCAGAGGAGTGGATGTGGATTTGACAGCAGCCGGCATAACTAGCCGAATCGGACAGACCACCGTCACCGATTGGGTGGGGCAATGCAACCTGCATTCAGACGGCCCGAATGAGGTGATCATTAGCGACAACTTTTGGCACATAGCTTCCGACCTTCAGAAGGAAAAAATCGTCTTCCACGAGTTGGGACATTGTTTTCTCAACAGGGGACATCGGGATGATTCTTTCCCCGATGGCCGATGTAAGAGCATAATGCGCACAGGTTCAGGTAGTTGTATTGATTTTTATTATCAGCAATACAGGGATTATTACCTCGATGAATTGTTTGAAAGGTAGGTGGTCAGCATAGAATCCTTTCTTTTTTGGAACTGCGACAGCTGGATTTCCTTTCCTTGATATTCAGAAATAAGCACTTGTTTCGACCTGATTCCTCAAATTCTTTGCTAGACACGACAAGCTATTGCTTGCTTTTTTGAATCCATTGGCAAGTTGGAATACAGCCCTCCACTCAGCCGGGTGGAGAATTAATTGAATGGTCAATTTCAAAAGTCCTAGTTCACCTTGGCTATTGAAGGAATTGGCAATGGCGGTTGGAAGATGCATTTGAGCGGAATCCGAAATGGCCCGAAGAGCGACAAATGGAAGACGAAAATCTGCTGCAATTTTTGCTAAACCGGTGCTTTCCATATCGGCAGCTATAGCCCCGGTTTTTTGAAAAAGCGCCTTTTTTTCATTGGGGCTTGAGAGTAGGGAAGGGCTTCCGTACAAGGGTTCTGAAAACACTTTTGATCCCGGGTCTATGAGTTGAAGGATGCGATTTCTAAGGTTGGCATCTGCAAAAAAAACGCCTCCATCTTCTGTCAATATTTTCTCGGGGATGATGAAACTTCCCGGCCTCAATTGGGGGTGCAGGGCGGCGGCACTTCCCCAACTAATTAAAGCGTCCGCGCCCTTTTCAACTAATACCAACCCACCGTCACTGGCAGCCTTTTCTCCCATTCCGGAAAGGACGACAAATAAATGCTCATTCAAAGCCAGGCAACTTCCGTAGGGGATTCGCTTTTTTGTCAAGGATCGCAATTCTTGGGGAAGGGCAACCGAAATGCCGATTTTCACTTTTGAGTAGTCATTGGTCATTTAAAGACATGGGTCATTGGAGTAATGAATGGATTGTCAGGACTCCACAAAGTCAAAAGGGATACCTTATTTTTTCACCATTCCTTAAAACCGGTACTTAGTTTTGACTTTCGAACTGGATTCTTTTTTTTCTTTTTGAAGGAATATTATCTCGTTTCCCTTTAAATTCTTTTCGATACTTCGCCAAAGCCCAAAGCGGGAAATACTTGGCATAGCCATGGTATTTTAAATAAAAAACTCGCGGGAAACCCGGTGCGTTGAAAACCTCGTCCTGCCATAATCCATCTTCGGTTTGTTTTTCCAAAAGAAATTTTATACCGCGTTGAACCGCTTCAGAATGGGTTTCCCCTGATGCCATCAGCGCCAGCAAGGCCCAAGCTGTTTGCGCAGCGGTACTGACGTAACCGGTGCCGCGCATTCCGAGGGGTTCATAGGTGTCATTGTCCTCTCCCCAACCGCCATCCTGGCGTTGAACGCTTTTCAACCATAGCACCGCCTTTTGCACGCGGGGGTGGTCATCGGGAACGCCAGCCTTTTCGAGGGCGATGAGTACGGACCAGGTTCCGTAAATATAGTTCGTTCCCCATCTTCCAAACCAGGCGCCATCTTCTTCCTGTTCTTTGAACAAATAATCCAAACAGGCTTCCATGACGGGGCGGAATTCGGGGTATTCATCCACAATACACCCAAAAAACATCAACACGCGGGCGCTGACATCGCTTGTGGAAGGGTCAATTAAAGCGCCGTGGTCCGCAAAGGGGATTTCGTTGAGGTAATAGTGAGAATTATCCACATCGAAGGAGGCGAAGCCCCCATTTTTGCATTGCATTCCTGCCAGCCATTCTGCTGCCCGCAATATATTTTTCCGGTATTTTTTGGGATCATTTTGGTAGAGGGCAAAACCGGCAAAACCGCTGTCGTCCAAATCGGGATAAAAGTCGTTGGCATATTGAAATGGCCAGCCCCCCGGTCGCAGGTTGGGGCGGTATTCTGCCCAATCGCCGGTTTGATTGACGATTTGTTTTCCCGCCAGCCAATCTAGTGATTGAGTGAGTACTTCCGTCAGCGAATCATCTTCCATATCCTGCAAAGCGCAGCAGGCAAGCAGGGTGTCCCAAACGGGAGAAACGCAAGGTTGACAATAGGCTTCATTTTCTTTGATGACCAACAACCTGTCAATCGCTTCTTTTGCCGTGCGAACATAGGGGTGGTCGGGAGCATATCCCAGCAACAGCAAGGCTTCGTAGGCATTCACCATGGCGGGAAAAATAGCTCCGATTCCCGAAGTGCCATTCAAGCGATGGACAATCCAATCTTCCGCTTTTTTGAGCGCTTTTTTTCGCAATCCCTCCGGAATCAGACCTTCCAGCTTAAAGCCGATTCTCTCCAGTATTAGAATGCTTTTGTTCAAGTTGGAACGCACCGGGTGGTAATTGCGCTCTTTATGCGGAGGAACGACGAACAACTCGGCAATAGAAACGCCGCGCGGATTTTTTGCCTTGGCTTTTAAATTGCATAAAATAAAAAGAGGAACCATCACCGTTCGGGACCAATAGGAAATCTTGCCCAAATGAAAGGGGCCCCACTTCGGGAGGAACATGATTTCTGCGGGAATAAAGGGGACGCCACGCCACGGGATTTGCTCAAAAATGGCTAAGGCGATGCGGGTAAAAACGTTGGATTTCGCCGCCCCACCTCTTTGAAGGATGACCCGTCTAGCTTTCAACATATGCGGCGACAAAGGGTCGTCACCTGCCAATTTAAGGGCGTAATAGGTTTTTACTGTACAACTCAAATCCGTGTGCCCACCCACATAAAGCGGCCATCCGCCTTCTCCATTCTGTCGCCTTCTCAAATAGACGCAAATTTTCTTCTGCAACCCCTCGTCAATTATGCCCGTGTAGTGCATCATCAAAATATATTCGGAGGGAATCGAACAATCGGCTTCCAATTCAAAACTCCAATGACCGTCTTCTTGCCGCAGTTCCAATAAAGCGTTTTTGGCATTTTCGATGCTTTGATCAACAAATTCCGGATTAAAATTATTTTTGCTTTGGCGGTTTAGTAAACTTACATTTATCATAAGGGCAAGTATTTGAGATGAATGGAAAATCAATTTACTAACGCACTAAATAACACAATTAAAAACATTATTCATTAAATTTACCAGAATAATGAACCTCAATAGGCCGCATTGCGACTTTTCAATAAAGAAAATCCCACAATTTTGTAGTTCTCGAAAACCCTTTTGTTGAATTAAGTGTTGCCTGAAAAATAATTTTCGTAAACTACAAAAATAATTCATAAATCAATTTTATACAAAATCCTTTCACTATGGTTGTACCAATTAAACAACAAACAAAAATTGCAAATTACATTATTGGCAAAAAACTAAAAGGAGAAAAACGCTATCCCTTGGTTTTGATGCTCGAGCCGCTTTTCCAATGTAATCTCGCCTGTGCAGGATGTGGAAAAATAGCTTACCCGGATGAAATTCTTAGAAAGAGAATGTCCGTCGAAGATGCGCTCAATGCCGTTGACGAATGCGGCGCACCGGTAGTTTCCATACCGGGTGGGGAGCCTCTTATTCACAAAGAATTGCCGCAAATCGTGGAAGGATTAATCGAGCGTAAGAAGTACGTGTACCTTTGTACCAATGCCATCCTTTTGGCCAGGAAAATTGACGATTACCAACCTTCCCACTACCTGACTTTCTCCGTACACCTCGATGGTAAAAAAGAACGCCACGATGCCTCCGTTTGCAAAAAAGGAATTTTTGATATTGCGGTAAATGCCATCAAATTGGCTATGACCAAAGGGCATCGGGTTACGATAAATTGCACACTTTTTGAAGGGGAGGATCCCACCGAAGTAGCTGATTTTTTTGATTTTGCCACCGATTTGGGAGTTGAAGGTATTACCGTATCTCCGGGTTACAGCTACGAGAAAGCGCCCCGGCAGGATTTGTTTTTCACTCGCCGCAACAGCAAGAACCTCTTTCGGGAAATCTTCCGGATCGGGAAGGAGCGAAAACGAAATTGGCCCTTCAATCAGTCGGCCTTGTTTTTGGATTTCCTTGCCGGAAACCAATCTTACCAATGCACTCCCTGGAGCAACCCTACTTACAATATTTTTGGTTGGCAGAAGCCCTGTTACTTGATGGCAGAGGAGGGGTACGCCCCCACTTTCAAAGCCTTGATGGAGGAAACTAACTGGGATAATTACGGAACCGGCCGCCATCCGAAATGCAACAACTGCATGGCGCATTGTGGCTACGAAGGGACGGCTGTCGAAGACTCTTTTGCTCATCCCCTCAAGGCTTTGCTTGCCGGTTTGCGCGGGCCAAATACAGAAGGTTCCATGGTTCCGGAAGCTGCCATAACTTTAAGTTAGATGTTGATTTTAATTAGTATAATATTGGTGCTGCGAAAGATTCAGTCCGTCAAGCGGCGGGCTGATGCTGAAACAGATGTGGTCCAAAATTGAGCATCAGAGTTAATTATCCAAATGGCTAATGACGACCAATGACCAATGACTTCTTAGTAAAGCCCTTTTTGTGGAAACACTAATTTGCTACCTCGTCCTGGCTTCCTTTTTTTTATGGGTTATTGTTTTGTTTCTTCCCTGGCGGCCCTGGGGTACGCGGGAACAGTGGGATGCAGATGCGGCGGAAGAAAGCGATTTGGAGGATGTTACCGTGCTAATTCCGGCGCGAAATGAAGGCCAAATAATCGGGCGAACCCTTCCTACTGTTTTCCGTCAAGGTAAAAATATAAATATCATCTTGATAGATGATGGTTCCACCGACGACACTGCAGACCGGGCAAATCAATTTGCAGTGGCGAATCTGAGTGTCTTGCCCGGCAAGACCCTGCCAGAGGAATGGAGCGGAAAGTTATGGGCACTGGAACAAGGGCGGCAGTTGGTCAATACGCCCTTTCTTCTGCTGTTGGATGCCGATATTGAACTTCGAGAAGGACTTATCGCCGGGTTGCGAGGGAAAATGATTTCGGAAAACCTGCCCTTCGTTTCCCTTTTGGCCTGGTTTCAACTGGAAGGCTTTTGGGAAAGAATGTTGATGCCTGCTTTTATCTATTTTTTCAAAGTGGTCTATCCTTTTCGCTTGTCCAATTCAAGTTTTCGATGGGTGGCGGCCGCGGCCGGCGGTTGCATTATGATGCGCACCGAAGTACTCGAAAAAATAGGTGGTTTTGCACCGATAAAAGATGAATTGATTGATGATTGTTCCCTGGCCAGACAGGTCAAAAGGGCAGGTTTCCGCACTTGGATTGGCCTCACGCATTCTGTCAAAAGCATTCGACCTTACAAACAACTTAGCGACATTTGGAACATGGTGGCCCGCACGGCTTTCAACCAATTGCGTTATTCCTGGCTGCTCCTTTTAGGCTGTACGGCGGTTTTAATAATTGCTTATGCAATTCCCCTTATTTGGATTTTTTATCCCGAAATGCCGACTCGTCTTTTTTCGGCTGCTGCTCTATTCTTGTTGATGGTAACTTACTTTCCGGTACTCCGTTTTTACAAATTGTCCATTGCTAGGGCTTTGATGCTGCCTTTCATTGGCCTTCTGTTCCTGTTGATGACCTGGACTTCGGCTTTTCGCTATTTAAAAGGGGAGAAGGTGAGATGGCGCGGCAGAATCGTTCAACGATGAATGAATCCTGGGCAATGGTATAAGACGATGGCATAATTTAATCGAACCCCTTTGCCGTTTTTTCAATAACGCTCATCCTTAAATTTTTCAATCGTCCGGCGTTCTCTTTTGGTCGGGCGGCCACTTCCTTTTTCTCTTATTTCGGTGCCGGCTTTCCCTTTGTACCAATCCTTGAATTTGGCCAATTCTTCCTCCGGGGTAAGGTCTTTGTAACATTTTTGGGCGAGGGGCGCACCCACCCTTTTTTGAATTAATTCCAACACTTTAAACTGCAAATCGAAATTATTCTTGCGCACTTGCACTACTTCACCGCATTCCACCAAAAAGGAAGGCTTCACTGCCTTGTGCGCAATTCGCACCTTCCCGGATTTGCAGGCGTCCGTTGCTATCGTCCTCGATTTGAAAATCCGGACGCTCCACAACCATTTGTCTATTCTTACTTTTTTCAAAAGGAAAATTAATTTTTTCTCTTTTTTGGAACCCAAACCGGAACTGAAACCGTAGCTCGAACCTTCGTGTTCGAGAAATAACAAACTGCTGAAAACTCACGGTTTCTACTCGAACACGAAGGTTCGAGCTACGGTGGATTCGAGCTGCGGTTTCTGCGGGTTTTTGCCCTCACTTCTTCAAAGGCGGATATTCCAAATCCAGGTTTTCGAGCGCCTCCACAATAGCTTTGGCAATGGCGAAATCCCGATACCAACGTTGGTCGACGGGCACGATGTGCCAGGGAATTTTACTTTGGTTCAACACGGCTTCGTAACAACGCATATATTCGTCCCAAAATTCGCGTTCTTTCCAATCGCCGGGATTGTGTTTCCAATATTTTTTTGGCTCATCGAGGCGTTGTTGCAACTCGACGGCTTGCTGTTCGTAGGAGATGTGGAGGTAAAATTTCAGGAGGATGGTATTGTTGTCAAAGACGAGCAATTCCTCGAAGGCATTGATGGCATCCATCCGTTTTTGCACCCTTTCCTCATCAATCCACTTATGAACCCGTTGGATTAGGATGTCTTCGTAATGCGAACGGTTGAAAATTTTGAGGTCGCCTTTGCGGGGGCATTGCCGGTGGACCCGCCACAGGAAGTCGTGCTCAAATTCCTCTTCCGTCGGTTTTTTGAAAGAATATAGTCCAAACCCATTGCGGTAGCAATCTTTAAACACATTTTTTACTGCGCCGTCTTTGCCGCTGGCATCCATGCCCTGCAAAATGATCAATAAGGCGTATTTTTTTTGGGCGTGCAGAATGTGGTGTAATTTCCCAATGCGTTCGACGTATTCTCGGGTTTTCTTGCGGTAGTCTTTCTTTTTGGCACCTTCGGGGGCGCGGGTGGAAATTTCTGAGAGTTTAATCATTGAGGGTATTTTTTCAACGAAAGGCGTCCGACAAGGACAAAATTTTTCGGGGCCAAAGTAAAAAATCAAGCCCGCATTTTCATTCGTTTCACCAAATACGCTTGCAAAACCTGTTTGAACCCCTGCCGGATATCTGCTTCCACAAAGTCAATTTTGTATTGAAGGCACTTGATTCGCAGTTGCTCTTTAAATTTAGAAATTTGTTCGACGTAGGAGTCCTTCACCTGATTGGATTGCAGTCGAACCCTTTCTCCCGTTTCCATATCTACAAACAAATAGGGACGGTTTTTAAATTCAAAATCGAGTTCCAGCGATTTGTCAACCGTGTGAAAAAGAATGACCTCGTGTTTGTTGTGCTTCAAATGCTGCAAAGCAGAAAACAGGACTTCCGTTTCTTCGGACTGCTCAAACATATCGCTAAAAATGACCACCATCGAGCGTTTGTGGATGCTGTCGGCGATTTGGTGCAATGCCTGTGCAGCGGAAGTCGTTTTGTTTCGCTCAGGATTATCGAGGAGCAGTTGCAAATAAGAGAGCAGCAGCCGGTAATGGGCAGTGCTGGATTTGCAGCGGGTGTGTTTTTTTATTTCCTCCTCAAAAAGGCTCAGTCCGAAGGCATCTCGCTGTTTTTTCAATAGGTTCATCAAAGAGGCGGCTGCCATCGCCGACCAACGCAATTTGTTGATATTCAGTTTACTGCCGCTTGTAGAATCGGGAAAATACATCGAGGAAGAAGTGTCGATTACAATTTGGCAACGCAAATTGGTTTCTTCCTCGAAGCGCTTGATATAGAGCCGGTCGGTGCGGGCAAAAACCTTCCAATCGATGTTTTTGATGGTTTCTCCCTGATTATAGAGGCGGTGTTCCGCAAATTCTACGGAGAAACCGTGAAAGGGACTTTTGTGCAAGCCAATGATGAATCCTTCCACCGCTTGCTTGGCCAACAACTCCAGGTTGCCGAGATTTCGAAGGTCGTAATTTTCGGATAATTTCATTGTTTTTTGTTTTTCGTGTTCCCCTTAGTGCAACACAATTTTCCAACTTCCCTGCCTCCCTTGCATCCTCAATTGGAGGTAATAAATTCCAGGAGATTCGTCTTCAAAGTGTAGCGTTTGAATGTTTTTGCCCAACCGAATGGACAGGCTTTTCTGAAAAATCTTTTTTCCCAAAACGTTGAACAAAGTGAGATTTGCATTGCCGCTTTCAGTGGCATCCATCTCTAATTTCAACTTTCCGCCCCCTGGATTTGGATAAATTTTCAATCCTGAAAATGCCTCCAATTCTTCAATTCCCGTAACGATAACTGATACAGGCACTCGGTTCGAGACGCACTCGATTCCCTGCTTCTGTACCTTCCAATTGAAAAAATAAAAGTAGAACCCTGACCCGGCAGAAGAAGTAGTTATCGTTCCGACATCCCCGATGGTGTAGGGGTAATCCAAATTGGTGTCTCTCAGCCCCAAATTGTTTTCCAAACATCTCAAGGATAACCCGTTGCCGGCGGGAACTTCAAAATTTAATTCTATTTCGGTAAATCCGGCTGGAATAAAAATCAAAATTTCGTCCAGCACTTGATTGTTCTCATCGACCAATTGGATGGTTCGCGTTCCTTCGGCAGTCGTTACTACCTCCGTCGTCAAAAGGGTAAACGGCTCAAAAGAATTAAAGATTAAAAATCCCTCCATGCCGGGTTGTTCGATGGCGTTTTCCGATTCGACCTCTCCTCCAAATTGAATTTCCTCCTGCGTGTGGTGATGCGATTCCACGAAATAAGTGGCGCTTTCAGTAAGCGGTGGAGTATTATAAGTGGGACCTGTTCCCAGGAGGGCGCCACCTGTTTCCGCGTCGTACCATTCCAAGTTTTCGCCGGTAGCGGAAAGGAGGGCTGTATTCCCTTCGCCGATGACGATGTTTTCAACGATTGGATCCGGAACGTCGAGAACCGTCACCATTACCGGTTCAGAGCTGATTTGTTCTGTAGAACAGACTCCGTCAACCTTGACGAAGTATTCTCCCGATTCCAAGGCTTCGATTGTGGGCCCACTCACGCCATTCGACCAGGTGGGATTTTCCCCGATTACAGAAGTGAGTAAAACCGAATCTCCTTTGCAAAAAACCAGGTTGCCATCAGCGGAGACGGCAGGGGTTATTTCCTCTATCAAGTTGATTTCCAATGAGTTGGAAAAGGATAGGCAGCCAGCCGTATCGGTCAAAATAGCGCTGAATGTTCCCGGTCCGGAAACCGTAATGCTTTGCGTGGTATCTCCTGTTGACCAATTGTAGGAGAAGCCATCGGGGGCGCTTATTTCCACCGATTCTCCTGCGCATAAATCGGTATCGCCATTGACTGACAGGGATGTGGGACCCAAAATGCAGTTGTCTTCTTCTACGATATAGGTTGTATTAATGGCCGGGTTCTCGAGTTTGGAAAACATCCCGGAAGGCCATTTTACGAGGATGGAATCAATCGAACTGGCATGCCCGATTCCGAAATGTACCGTCAGGGAACTCATTGGGCTGTAACTTTGCCCTGCCCGCACTTCCCGGATTTGGCGGCCCCATTCTCCGTAAATTTCCACCCTGGACCCAATGCCGTTTTTGTTGCTTGTGGACCCGACGGTATTAATTTTAACCCAATTGTTTTCATTCCCGTCATTCATCCAAATTGTTCCGCCTTGCACAACATCCAAAAAGCCGTCATTATTAAAATCGGCTATTCCACCCTTGCTGAAAGGAAGCTGAATTCCAGTAAAGGTGCCGTCTCCATTATTCAAATACAACGCATTTTCCAATTGGGCAAAAATATCGACAAAGCCGTCATTGTTAAAATCTCCGCTGGCGTTTTCCCAGGCGCCCAAATCATTTGGGTCAATGCCGGTTGTTTCGATGATATCTGTGTAGGTGCCATTCCCGTTGTTCAGCATGAAGCGGTTTTTAAAATCGTGGTTTACGATAAACGCATCAAAATCGCCGTCATTGTCGAAATCCTCGAAAACGGTGGACCAGGATTGGGAATTATCGTCCAATCCTGCTTCGGCTGCTACTTCCGGCCAAGCTCCGTTTCCGTCATTTCGATACAAAAGATTGGTGCGGTTTGGGTCTCCCG
The DNA here is from genome assembly GCA_964549665.1 of uncultured Saprospiraceae bacterium. Classification (GTDB taxonomy): domain Bacteria; phylum Bacteroidota; class Bacteroidia; order Chitinophagales; family Saprospiraceae; genus CAZJYF01. The sequence goes on along the minus strand of CAZJYF010000026.1, from coordinate 5,600 downwards.
GCACCGCCCCTAACTCGCATTTGGTTATGTAGAGGTCGGGGTCTCCATCGTTGTCATAATCAACCCAAATAGCTGCGTAGTTTCCAGGTCCGTTCATCGTCGGCACGAGGCTCTGGTCTAAAAACAAATTACCTGCTCCATCATTCCGGAAGGGTTGGTTTGGTGAAATATCATTGCAGACAAAGGCATCGAGATTGCCGTCGTTATCAATATCGGCAAAGGTAGAGCGCTGGGAAAAAATGAAATTGGGTGCATCCACGGCGCTATAATGAGTGCCGTCTTCATTCGCGTAAACAAATGATATACCCTCTCCGCCTCCAAACAAGAGGTCATTGAAACCGTTGCCGTCAATATCGCCCGCGCAGATACTCCAGTCGGGGGCATTTTGAAAATTCAGGGGGAATTGGGAGTGGGAAAAAGAACCGTCCGGCTGTTGGTAATCGATGGAAATAGTGGTTGAACTGACCCGAACGACGTCATCCAAAAAATCGCCGTTCATATCAACTCCGCAATCGGAACCAAAAGCGCCGAATGGCGGGATTAAATTTGATTCCTGCGAAAAGGATATTTGAGCGCTGAGTTGGTTGTAAATGAAAAAGGAGAAGAAAAGTAAAAGTAGGGATTGGGATTTCATAATGGCAAATGTAATGGATGTGGGTTTCAAAAAATTATTTGTACCTCTTTGTGCCGCTTCGTGTTAGTTATTTAACAATGAACCACGAAGGAAACACAAAGTAACAAAAAGAAAAAAATACACCTAAGAACCCTTGGAAAAATAAATTCATTTCAAAACAACTATTTTCTTAGTAATTACCAATTTCCTCGCCACAATATTAATAAAATATATGCCCGGACTTTGGGTACTAAAATCGAGAGACCATGATTGATTCGATTGTTGCCGAACCGGAACAGACGGCAGTCGTTTCCCGCTGACATCTACCAGGAAGAACGCCGGTTTTGGGCCGGCTGGGAAAGCCATTTCCACAAATACTTCTCCACTCGTTGGATTGGGAAAAATTTTAACAAAGGATTGCAAATCAGGCTCTTGAGTGGCAACCAGATTGTCAATTGTAATCGGGGAAGAAGAGGCGAAGCAGGTGTTGGCATCTTCCACGATGACTATGTAATCTCCCGGTAGCAGGTTTGCGGGGTCTTCTTCGTTGGAAATGACGAGTCCATTGTTTTGCCATTCAAAAGAATAGGGCGGGATACCACCTGATACGCTGATTTCGATGGCGCCATTGTTTAGGTTGTCGGTGGCATTGACGATGGTGTCAATCGAAATTAGAATCGCTTCGGGTTGGGGCAGGGCAATTGCCCCATCTGTTTGGCAGCCGTTGGCATCGGTGACGGTGTAGCCGTACGTTCCAGCGGCTAGATTGATGGGTTGGCCGCCATGGCTCCACGCGGTTTGGTAGGGCGGCGTGCCTCCCGTGATGTTTTGTAAAATGCTGCCGTCGGCAAAACCGGCGCAACTCGGTTCTGTAATCGAATTGGTCACTGAGATATCATTGAGGAGGGTGATTTGGAAACTGCAGGTGGCAATATTTCCGCTTTCGTCGGAAAGCTGATAAGTCACGGTGGTCGTGCCGAAAGGGAAGGTGGCGCCACTTTCCAATCCTTCGGTAAGCGACAATGTTGCGCCGCAATTGCCGGGAAATTCGGGCAAGGAAAAATTGACTTGCTGCTCGCAATTAGTGACCAAAATATCATCTGCGCAGTTGATACTCAGTTCCTTGCCGGTGATTTGAAAGCTGGTCACGGTGCTGCAATTCGCCGCGTCGGAAACCGTCACGGAGTAGTTTCCCGGAGAAAGATTTTCTACAAAAGCACCCGTCGCCCCGTTCGACCAAGCGAAATCGAAGGGAGCGGTTCCGTTCGACGCACTTGCCGTTGCTGTGCCGTCATCTCCATTCGGGCAGGCTGCCTCCGTGACTGCCACTTCCGCCGTGAGAAAGCAGTTGAAGCTGTTGATGGTAAACGATTCTGAAAAAAGGCAATCGTTTCCATCCTGAATGGTCACCGAATAATTGCCGGGTGGAAGGTCGGAAATGCCTGCAGAACTTTCGCCTGTGCTCCAATGAAAAAAATAGGGCGGGGTGCCGCCGTTTCCCGAAACGGAAGCGGTGCCGTCGTTTGCGCCGTTGGCTGATTCGTGCGATAAAGAAATAGTGGCAGTTAAAGGAGGAGGCTCGGAAATGGTGGTCTCCAAAATGGTGGCACAGTTGCTCGCATCGCTTATGGTGACTTGATAGGTCCCCGCCGGTAAGTTGGTGATTGCGGAATCTTGCTGCCCATTACTCCAATTGAAGTTGAAAGGCAGGACTCCACCAGTGGGGATGGCTGTTGCCGTCCCATCTAAACTGCCAAAACAGGATAGTCCGGTGGTGGAAATCATCCCGCTAAAACCGCCACAATCGAATGAATTGACCGTCACCAAACCGGAAGTTGTGCAATTGTTGGCATCCGTGATGCTGATGTTGTAGGTATTTGGCGAAAGCCCGGTAATAGTGGAAGTCGTTTCTCCGTTGCTCCACAAAATTTGGTAAGTTGGTGTCCCACCGGATATAGCGACGGTGGCTGTCCCGTCGTTTGCCCCGGCCGAAGATTCCGATGTGGCACTCAGTTGTACGAGGAGAGGGAGGGGCTCAGAGACCGAAACTTCTTTTATTTCCGGGCACGAATCGGCATCTGTGACCGTGACCGTATAAGAACCGGCCAGCAAATTGGAAGCTATTTGGGTGGTTTGACCATCGCTCCATAAAAAAGTGTGTGGTGGGCTTCCGCCCAAGGGGAAAGCCGCAGCCGTCCCGCTAGCCTCTCCAAAGCAAGCCGCATTCGTGACGGGCACCACTACCGTGAAACCCGCACAGTTGAAAGCAGTTACGGAAGTGGAAGCCGTGGCCGTACAACCTTTGGTATCGGTGATGGTAACCGAATAGGTTCCGGGTGCCAGCATGGAAAGGCTTGAAGAAGTAGCCCCGTTATTCCAAAGAAAGGTGAAACCGCCGTTTCCACCACTCGCTGCCGCGCTGGCTGTGCCGTCGTTTGCACCGGAGGAGGTTTCATTTGTAGAAGTTGCCGTTGCTGTCAAAAGCAGCGGCTCTTCAATTGTGATTGTTGTCGATACGGCACATCCCAATTCATCGCTTACCGTGACGGCGACCGTTCCGGCGCAAAGCCCTGTGGCTGTTGACGTTGTTTGCCCTCCTGCATTGGCGTCCCACTGATAGGACACAGCACCTGTGCTGCCCGAAACGGCAATGCTTGCCGAACCGTCGCACAGGCCGTTGCAGGTGGTGTTTTCGGTGGAAACAGCGATGGAAAAATTGCTGCATGCCGAGGAGACATTGATGTTGTCCAAAAACAAGCGGTTGCCGAAGCCGGAAGAATTGACAAAAGCAAAAATCAAATCTGAATTGTTATCGTAGGCGCTCAAATCCACGGTTTCGGTGCGCCATTCGTTGGCTGCCGGGGTGAACAGGTTTGTCGTCGGAGCGGCAGTGCGCAGCGTTTGTCCCCCTTTGCTGAAGATGATTTGGTCGAAAAAGGCACCGCAATCGGAGGCGACTAAGACCAGCAAAGTATCGGACAGCAGGTTGCTGGAATTGGCGTAAGCCACATCAAAGGTCAAAACCGCTCCCTGAACATTTGAAAAATCGTAATGCTGGGTAATCAAGGCATCGATGGTGCCGGAGGGGTTATTGGTGTTGGTTCCGTTAAAATTGTCGAACACGACCGAAGTGCTGCCCTGCCCAAAAGCGGAAACTTCGGAAGAGAGCGTCCACGCAAATGCATCGAGGTCGGGGTTGAACGGGAAAAGACCTTCTCCGGTGGGAAAATTGGTCTCGCCTTCAAAATTTTCGGACAGGGGAAGCAGCCTCGAAATAGAGGCTTGGATGGACAAGCTGCTCGTATCGTTGACAGGACGTTCGTCCACTGCGCCATTTGGCAAATTGGTGAAAACCTTAAAATCAAACATTCCGGAGGGTGGCAGGAAAGAAGCCAGGGAAACCTCCGTAGATTGACCGGGGAACAAATTCCCGGACCAATTCATGCTGACGGGCGCATTTCCGTTGATTTGAAAATTGATTTCGACGGAAGTCAAACTCGTCGTGCCGAAATTTCGAAGGGTAATCGAAGGCGAAATTTCGGAACTCGTGCAGAGTCGGTCTTCCGGCGATATAATTCTGGCTACGCCCGCGTCGTTTGCCGAAAGGTTGCATGCGAGGCTCGCATTGGTCACCAATACCTCCCTGCTGCTAAAACCCAGGTTGCCCGCCGTACCGTCCAAGACGGCTCGCATGACGTTCACCTGTCCCTGCGTGAACGATGTGTAACAATTTTCATTGACAAAGTCCATGTAGTTGACGTACAGGTGTTGGTTGCCGCAGGAAACCGGTGGGTCGGGGTAGCCGTTCGAACAATCTAAAGTAGCTAAATCGCTGGTGGGGGCATTCACGTTTGGGGTATCTTCTATGCCATCGTCCGCCGTGCAACTATTTCCTTTGAAAGGGTGGAACAAACCCAAATAATGCCCCGTTTCGTGGGTCAGGGGCCGGAAGCCCGAAGACCCAAAACCCGGGGCTCCAAACCAGCGATAATCAACCACAGAACCATCCCTGCTTGTGCCAATGATGGCAGGAGTCGGTTGATTGGCAAAGCCGACTACTCCGCCTTGGGCGGTGGTGCCGGGAATCGGGAGAACGTAAATGTTGTAGTATCTCAAAGGGTCCCAATTAGTCATCGGTTTGATTTCGGAATTGATGTTGTTGTTGGTCCAAGTAGGTCCGGTGATGTCTAATAGGTGGCGGGTAATGCCGTTTGTGGGGTTGCCATTGGGGTCTGTAGAAGCGAGACAAAACTGAATATTGGGTACTCCCAGGATGCTCGTCCACTGGGCAGAGGTGTTGTAAAATTGGGCGTTTAGGGATTGAAAATCCTCATTTAGGATGGCTATCTGTGCCAGGACTTGTGCTTCGGAAAGGTTCTGCCCCGTCCCGATTGGCTCACCCTGATGGATAATGTGGACTACCACCGGGATAGCAATTAAGGTGTCAACCAGACTTTTTTCAGGTGAGGTAGCGGATAATTTAGGCACTCCCTTAAGATTCCATTCAGCGAGTTCTTGACGAAAAACTGGGTCATGGAAGGCCTGTTGTTCGTTCCATTCTTCCGTTCCGCAGATAGCTTGATGAACACCGTAATTATTTGGAGAAAGAGGGGTATTTTGTGCAGAGAGTTGAATTGAAAAAAAGGAAAGCCAAAGCGTAATCGGAAAAATCGGATGTCTCATTCATGGGATGTTTAAACGGTCATTGGTCAAAAACTGCAAAAATCGGGATTTATGGGATTTAGAATCGGGTAAATCCAAAAATTCTTGGAAATCCTGATTTTGAAAAAAGGACAAACCCCTTCAATCCTAAAATCGGGTGCGCAAAGTTACTAAGAAAGTCAACATATGTGAAGAAAGGAAATACAAAAAGTCGGCCAAATGGGCTAAATAGCATTGGTTTTCAATGGCACCCATTTCAAAAATTTGACTTTAGTGATTTTGTTTGAATGGAAAAAAAAAGAAAGCTGCTGGAAATTAATCTTTT
>CAZJYF010000025.1:0-17519 GCA_964549665.1 uncultured Saprospiraceae bacterium | reverse complement strand
CTTTATGATGGTTGGCGACAACTATTTTTCGTCTATCCTGCCCTGCTTGGCGTAGCTTTGACCGGCTTTTGCGGCACCCTGAATTATCTAAAAAGGAGGGAGTTGAAAAGCATCCGGAAATGGGGGCAAGGTGCATTCATCGGCATTATGGCTTTCGGAATGGGGCGAACAGCTGTCACCATGATTGCCCAGCATCCGCATCAAAACGTTTTTTTCAATTGCCTCGCTGGCAAAAATTTGAGCAGCCGTTTTGATATGGATTATTGGGGGTTGTCGTATAAGCAGGCCATCGAAGAATTGGCTCGGCGTTTTCCCAAAAGTTGTGTCAGCCTGAAAGCTGCCAATTATCCCGGAGAAGAAAACTGGCGGTTTGTGAAGGAAAAATTCAGCTCGGACATCGACTTGAAATATGGGTCACAACCTGCCGAGTTTTTGATGACGAACTACCGCAATCCAACAGAATTGCAACGACTGGTAAGAAAGGTTCCACCTTTTGAAGAGGAGGTCTTTTCGATTGAAACGGCAGGTAATAAAATCATGGGCATTTACAAAGATCCCAACTACAATCGTAGGTAATGGGCAACCCTTTTTTTGACCAATGAGCATGAAAAATTTGAAACTGGAAAAATCTTTTTGAGATGACGAAAAAACTATTGAATGGAGGGGTATTGACCCTCTTTTTGTTTGTAGCCCTTCAGGCAAGGGGACAAACCGACCTAAGTTTGTCCCAAGCCATTGCCATTGGGTTGAAAAATAATTTTCAAATCCAGATAGCCGACAAAAATGTCGAAATCGCCCAAAATAGTGACCGTTGGAGTATAGCCGGCCGTTATCCCTCAATCGACTTGAGCTTGAATTCCAACAACGGGTTCAATCATCTGGAAAACCCGGCCTCCTTTACCCAGCAGGTGGATTCGTGGTCCATTAACGCTTCCCCCGGTGTCAATGCTTCTCTTGTTTTATTTGACGGCTACCGGGTGCGAATCACGAAGCAACAGTTGGAAAAATTGGCGATTCAGAGCAAGGGAGATGCCAAAGTAGTGGTGGAGAATACCATTCAGGCGATCATCCTTGCTTATTACCAGGCATTGATTCAAAAAGAGCAACTTTCCGTTTTGGAAGAAGTGCTCGCCCTCTCCAAAGACCGAATTGAATATCAGGAAATAAGAAAGGAATACGGGCAATCCAGCACCTTCGATGTATTGCAAACCAAAGATGCCTATTTGAATGATTCGACCAATTATTTGATTCAGGTGAACAGCTATGAAACGGCTTTGAGAAACCTCAACCTGACCATGCGGGTGGAAAACCTGAGTACCCGGTATCATTTGGTTGATCGACTTGCTTTTGAGGTGCCGGATTACCAGTTAGCAGATTTAAAGGAAAAAATGTTGGCCGACAATCAGGACCTGCAAAATCTTTATACCCAAAGGGAATTGGCAGGCATCAGCACCAAGCTTCAAAGGGGTTCTCGTTTCCCCACCCTTCGATTGAACACCGGCGGTGGCATCAACAGAACGAGCTCTAAAGTGAATATCGTATTTGCGCAGGGAGACCCCCTTGACCAGGTAGTCAAGACGCGATCTTTTAACTTCTTTTTCAACCTGTCAGCTACCTACAATCTTTTTGACGCGGGGGTTAAAAAGCGGAACATCGAAAACGCTCAAATGAGGGAAATAATGGTACAGATGCAGGCAGAAGACTTGAAGCATACTCTTTCGGCTCAACTGGAAAATACCCTCTCCACTTTTAACAATCAACGAAGGCTGGTACTACTAACCCAGGAATTGGTAGAAAATGCGCAGAAAAATATCGAAATCGCTGCGGAACGCTTCAAGGGAGGCTTAATCAATTCCTTTGATTTCCGAACCATTCAATTGAACTACATCAACGCCTCCCAATCTCGATTGAATGCTATTTTTAATTTAAAAAATACCGAAACAGAGCTTATTCGCCTGACGGGAGGATTGGTCAGATAGCAAAATCGCTGCCTGGCTTGCCTTGGGTCTGAAACCTAAATTACGCCCTTGAAAATGTTACAAAACAATAATTATTTCACTTTCAAGTTGGTTAAAATAGTGTTTAATTTTCGTTCCCTTTTTGAACAAAAGGCTCATTTTTCACTTTGAATAAATTAAATCAGTTTATCGACATTTTGGATATTCATAAAAGACTAAATTTCAATTAATTGTAGCGATGCCCAATGGCGATTAATGATAAATGACTTACAACGACTATGGCAATGGGTAAAAAAATACTTTCCATCATTTCAACAACCTTTTTCGTTTTCCATTTTTTAAATGCCCAAACGGACATTGCTATCGGTCAGTGGAAATCACATCTACCGTTTGGAAATGGCACCTACGTCACCCAAAGTGATACCAAAATATATTATGCCACCGATTTTGCCGTTTTGATTTTTGACAAGGAGGAGGGTTCTGTTGAACGCTTGACCAAAGTGGAGGGTTTGAGCAATGTTGGCGTCAGCCTAATAAAATACAACCGGCTCAGCAACATCCTTGTGGTGGTTTACGATGATGGGGTAATCGACTTGGTGAAGCCGGATGAAATTGTTTCCATTCTGAATATACCGGAAAGCAATATCGTTCTGGGAGAAAAAAAGATTTTTGATATTTTCATGGCCAGCGACTCCATTGCTTTTTTGGCTGCCAATTTTGGCATATCTCGGCTTAACTTGAAAACCGAACTTTTCCCAAGCACCACAAAAACGCCGGTGGAAGTTCACGGCGTCACCATTTTTAACGGCTTCATTTACGCCGCCACGCCAGAAGGAATTTATACCGCTGACCTGGAAAATAATATAAACCTCGACGATTTCAACAACTGGAAATTGTTGGATGAGCAAGAAGGATTCCCCGCCGATTACAGCTCAAAAGCGCTCGCCGTTTACAACGATCGCCTTTACCTCGATGCGAACGATACCCTCTTTTATTTTGATGGCAACGAATTGAATTTCGTACACTATGAACCAGGTAATTTCATTCGCTTCATCACTGCCGAAGGGGCGCGTTTAATCGTGGGTTCCCGCAGAGGCGTCAGCGGTGGCAACGACGGCATGGTCCTGTATTTCGATACCGACAACACCTTCGAAAAAGCGCAACAATTTTGTACAAATCGCCCGCTGTATGCCATCGAGGATGAAAGCGGAAGAGTTTGGTTTGCCGACGAATGGGCGAATTACAGAGTTGCGGGACGAACGGCCAGTCAGTGTGATTTCCGAAAGGTCAATTCGCCTTTTTCGGCGAACATGAGAGACATCATTGTTCAAAACAACCAAGTGTGGATAGCCGCGGGAGGCATTTCTTCTGCCTTTAGCAGTCTGCGGTTGAACGACGGTTTTTTCTCCTTTATTAATGGTAAATGGGGGGTTTTCAACCGTTCAAATTTTCCACCGGAACTGCCTTTGCTCATTGATTTTCTTTCTATCCGGATGCATCCCGTAAATGGGAAAATTTACGCTGCTTCCTTTTGGGATGGCTTGTTGGAATTTAATACCGAAACGAGAGAATTCAAACTCTACGACGACTCTAACTCCACCCTGAATAATGCGATTGGCGATAGCGAGCGAACGAGGGTGAGTGGCCTTGCCTTCGACGACAACAACAACCTTTGGGTGAGCAATAATGCAGCCGCACGCCCCCTTTCCGTCTTTACGGCGGATGGAAAATGGAAAAGTTTTTCACCGCCCTGTTCCAGCGAAAAAGGATTTCTGGACATCGCCATCGATGCTTTTGGTTATAAATGGATCGTATTGACCAACGAGAGTCTTGGAATTTTGGTTTTCGATGCGGGAGATATCGAAGACCCCACAGACGACCGCTGCAAGGTGCTTACCACCACCAATTCTAATCTTCCCTCCAGCAGGGTCAATGCAGTGGAAGTAGATTTGGATGGCAACGTATGGGTCGGGACGGTTCAGGGGCCGGTCGTTTTTGAATGTAATGTTCTCGATTCGGATTGCCCAGGCTCTTTGCGAATCGTGGAGCAAGATAATTTCGGCGCCTTCCTTTTGGAAGATGAAGACATCCAAACCATCGCCGTTGATGGGGCCAATCGAAAATGGTTTGGTTCGACCAACGGCATCTTTGTCCAATCTCCCAGCGGCGAAGAACAGATAGCCACTTTCAATGTTGATAACAGTCCCCTTTTTGATAATTCCATCCGCGACATTGCCATTAACCAGGAAACGGGGGAGGTCTTCATTGGAACCAACAAAGGACTACAATCTTTCCGGACGGAAGCCACTATGGGAGGCAGAAGAAACAGCCGCCAGGTCGTCGTCTTTCCAAACCCCGTTCGACCGGATTACGACGGTCCCATTGCCGTGAAAGGGCTTGCGCAGGATGCCAACGTGAAAATTACAGATATTAACGGCCAACTGGTTTTCGAAACTACCGCCCTTGGCGGGCAAGCAATTTGGGATGGACGGGATTACAAAGGGCGCAAAGCCAATTCAGGGGTCTATCTCGTATTTAGCACGAGCAAAAACACCCAAAATCCAGATGCAATTGTGGCGAAGATTTTGCTTATGAATTGAGGGGGTTTGAATACTTGGCGGAGTTTGGTTTTTCGGGTTGGATGCTGAGGTTGGAAATAAGAATTTTTTCAAATGTTTGAAATTGAATACTATTTTGCGCTTTAAAAGCGTAATAGAATTTGAATGAAGTAGCTAGGCTCGAAAAATCGCCTTTCTTTCTTTTTAAAATCGCCTAAACTTAATAGAATTGTAACGGTGAGCGATGGCGATAAATGACCAAAAACTACTTTAATTTTGCGCTTCATTTAGAGCGCCCGCCTAAGACCTCCTGCTTCCAATTATTTGGTTTGGCATTTGCTTGTATTTCCTTTTAAAATAGTGTTACTCTCATGAGAATATACATCGTCATTGTATGTGCCCTCCTATCTTGGAGCGACTTACTATCTCAGGAACAATTGGGAATGCGGCTCGAAAATTATGCCGGTGTCAGTAGCCTTGCTCTCAACCCTGCCAATAACCTGACCAACCCCCTGAATTGGGATATAAATTTGGCTTCTGCCGCCGTTTTTTTGGACAACAACTACGCCTTTTTTCGCAATACCAACACCATTGATTTTCTGAAAAACGTTTCAAAGTATGATTTTTTTTCCGCCCCGAATGTCGAAGGACAGACCCCTAAAAATGCCTTTGTCGTAGATTATTTTAACGATAAGCACAAGCGGTTTGGCATTGGTCTTATAAATATTATGGGTCCTTCGGTAGTCTTCCGATTGAAAGAAATTCATTCGGTAGGTTTCTTTATCAACTACCGGGCTATAATCAGCACGCAAGCATTTAGCAATGATTTTAGTTTTTACAATTACAATCAACCGGGAGGTTTGCCACCCTTTACCCTAAATCCTTTTGAGGGCGCGTTGATAAGTTGGCGGGAATATGGGGTGAACTATGCCGTGGAATTGCCGACCCTGCAGGGTTCTTTGGGCTTGGGCATCAGCCTGCGTTATTTGGAAGGTTTCGAATCTGCTTTTTTTCAAAATAGCGTCAGTCACCAGCATCAAAAATTCAATCGCTTTTCTTTTACTTCCGACCGCGTAAATGTCGGGTTTGGATTCACCACCTCCAACCTGAATAAGGACAATTTTAACCTCCAAAAAAACGGAAGTGGCTTCGCCGTTGATTTGGGAGCTACTTATATCATCTTTGGCGACCGGGATAATTATTTGTTGAAACTCGGTGCCTCCATTCTCGATTTGGGTTCCATCCGCTTCAAAAAAAATGTTCAATCTCATGCCATCCGAGTGGATAGCACTGCCCTTGTTGAAGGCACGAGTTATGAGCACCTAAATTCACTGGATGATTTGCCGGAAGCTGCCAAAATATTCAGCTTCCAAACATTGGGCGACTCCACGGCTTCCCTGCAGCAGGGCGGCTTTAAGGTTCTTTTGCCTACGGCTTTAAGCCTTCAGGGGGATTACTCTTTTTCAGACAATTTCTATCTCAATGCAACCCTTGTGCAGCGGATTCCGATGGCTGGGGTGGCTGCCGAAAGGGGAAATCTTTTTGCCCTTACGCCTCGTTTTGAGCATCGTTGGTTTGCTGCTTCTTTGCCTTTTGTCTTATACAATTGGCAGGATTTCCGAATGGGGGCGGCCGTCCGTTTGGCTTTTCTCGTCGTTGGTTCCGATAATATTGGAAGTTTTTTCGGACATTCTGACTTAGCGGGAACGGACCTTTATGCCGCTTTAAAAATCAATCCCTTCGATTTGGGAATCCATATTGGCAGGAAAAACAAACATTACGACGGTGGGAAAGAACCCGCTCACAGAAAACGAAAACGAAAAACTCGTTGTTATGACTTTTAACTATTAATTTTCTGACCCAGGCGTTTTCTAGCAAGGTTTTTGAAAAATGAAAGGGAGACATTCATTTCATGCTTTTTAATATTTAAGTAGTTACCGAACTTTAATTTTAGAAAGATAAAGTGCCTAAAAACCAATTCTTCCAATAAATGAACGAACGCTGTCCTGTAAATATCCATTATTTTGACAACTCGAAATACTTCAAATGCGTAATTCCGGGAGAAAAATTCAGCTTTTTTTATTGGTATTGCTATCAGTAGTTTCAGAAATTGAGGGCAACAGTCAGCCCATGATTCCTTCAGGGAGGCAATTGGGCATGACTCAGACTGAAATACCTACCCGGCTGAAGCGCAAATTTCTGCGCGATGCCGCCCGATTGGCTTTGCGGCTTAGTTCTCAGGAGGATGACCTTCGCTATCAAAGCATTGTCATTCCACAAGGTTCCATTCAGAATTTTTATAAACTCCTTTCCTCCATTTACCTCTTTGATGATACGGCTAAGTCCATTTCCAAATGCAATGTTCACACCTTTCCGAGTCCATCCATTGACCATTTTGTCGTCATCTTTGACAAAACGGTCGAATGGGCCGCACCCTTGCGGAGGGGAATTAGCGAAACCAATAGCAATGAAATCAATGATTTGCTGGATGAATTTGATTTGATCATTGAAAAATATGTGCAGTGGAATGACAACAGCGATGCAATTACTATTCGCTCCAAAGAACCCTTGAACATGGCAGCCTTGTCCAATGAATTTTACAATGTGGAAGGAGTCTCGGAGGTCGATTTAGGTATTCCCGGTGTTAGCGGTAACGACATTCAGGTTCATCGGGTACAGGGAGGTTGGGAGGTAGATTATATTCTGCGCTTTGGTTCTCATCTCAATGGCAAGGGAAGCGCCCACATTTGGAAATACCAAGTCACGGATGATGGGCGCGTTTCATTTCATTCGGAAACAGGCGAACCGGTTCCTGCCTGGATGCGCTGTTATTTTGAACCCGACCATTTTCTTGAAGCCAGGTTATGATTCCCGAAGAAAAAAATCTTTCTTTCCGCCCGTTTTCTCAATCAGCCTCGTTTCTTTGATGATGATATGGTGTGAAAATGCTTTGCACATATCGTAGATGGTCAACGCGGCTACACTCGCCCCCGTCAGCGCTTCCATTTCAACCCCAGTTTTGCCGAAAAGGCTAGCCGTGCAAATCACTACCACCTCTTTTTCCTCATTGATAGAAATGTGGATTTGGCAATTTTCCAGCCCCAAAGGGTGGCACAAAGGAATCAGTTCCCCAGTTTTCTTTGCGGCCATGACACCTGCGATAATGGCCGTTTGGAACACCGGCCCTTTTTTGGTGTGAATTTCATCGTTTTCCAGATGTTCCAAAATTGTGGCATCCAACAGGACGGTGCTGCGGGCTTTTGCCGTTCGTTTGCTCTTTTTTTTAGCACCGACATCTACCATCGAAGGGTTACCGGAGACGTCAATATGTGTAAATTTTTTTTCCATGCTTTGAGCAATTTAATTGTCACTGGTCAAAAAAAGTCATCGGTCAATAGTTGTCATTGGTCATGGTTACAATTAATTGAAATCTATAGACTCGTACTCCGAAATTAGGTTTGCTAAACTTTCAGACTGCAAACTGCCCATTGCTTACTGCCGACTGAAATTGGCAGTTACCGGTACAGAATCAAGGGAAAAACATCTCCCTTTTTAAAATTCGTCCTGCCTTGGGGCAACTCCACAAATCCATCTGCCTTCAACATGTTCGCCAAATCACCCGAACCTTTCCCTTTTACCGGCCGGGCAAGCGACGTACCGTCTTTTTGATGTGTAATCCTGACTTGCAGGAAGTAGGTCAATTTGGGCTTGAATTCGAAATCGCTTGCCAACACAGCGTATAGCCTTTCAAAAGGTGCCAGACCTGAACTTGCCCGCCACCAGGGGCGAAAATAGCGATGCGTACACATGAATGAAGATACCGGATTGCCGGGAAAGGCAAAAACAAACGCTCTTTTTTCGGCTTTGCCAAACCAAAACGGCTTGCCGGGACGCTGTTCCACTTTGTGAAACAATTGGGTGACCCCCAAGGTCTCCAATACTTCCGGGACATAATCGAACTTCCCTTTTGAAACGGCTCCACTCAAAAGGAGCACATCGTATTGTTCAAGGCAATCACTTAGTTTTGATTGGATTTCCACTTTGTCATCATTTAGGTGCAGGGTATCCGCGGGGAGGCCCCACTGTTGAAGGGCCGCTTGAATTTGATAAACATTTGATTTCCGAATTTGATGCGGCAGGGGCGTTTCAGAAACTTCCACCAATTCATCTCCCGTGGAAATGATGACCGTTTTCGGCCGTCGGGCTACTTGCAGATGCGTTTTGCCAATCGTGGCGGCAACGCCTATTTCTGCTGCTGAAATTTTACAGGGAGGTGCTACCAGGAGCGCTCCTTTTTTACAATCTGTTCCTTGTAGGTGTATGTTTTGTCGGTACCTTACCCCATCGATTGCGATAGAAGCCTGCCCGTTTTGAATTTCAATATCTTCATATCGAATGACGGAATCCGTATTTTCGGGAAGCACCGCCCCCGTCATGACTTCCAGACAATTGCCGGGGTTTTGAAGGCTTTTTTGAGGTGCTCCGGCTGCTTGAATTCCCTCAATGGGGAAGATGCGCCGTCCTGTTTCGAAGGCTTCGAATCGAATGGCAATGCCATCCATCGAGACCCGGTTGAAGGGAGGGAAATCCTTGTCGGCAAAGAGGGTTTCGCACAAAACTCGCCCCGGGCTTTGCGCAAGCGATACCATCTCTTCGCCAAATTCGGCAGTATTTTCTAAAACGATTTTTGTCGCCTGTTCAACTGTTATCACTTTGAAGATTCTATTTTTTTCCGATTGTAAAAAACAACAATGGTGCGCCAAATTTATTTGGCGTTCATTGGAATTTTATTGAAATTCAATTATTTATAAAAATATTTATTGCCAAATAAATTTGGCAAACCATTGTTGAAATAGACTCTATTTTGGAATAGGTAATACGCCAATTGATTCTTCAGCCAATGAGCCCAAATAAAGGTTGTCCCCAAATTGTTGCACGCTCGATATTTGTGCAAAACCGCCGGTTGGGTCCTGCATATTGTAAACGGTCTTGCCGCTTTGGTCTAGGCCCAAAATAAAGCCGTACCGTTCTGGTTTGGGTTGCAGGGATTGCGGCAATCGAACCAGAATTTTTCGCAAAAAAGGCTTGTCCATGACGGCATCCATGGCAGGTTTTCTCGGTGAAATCAAGGTCAACCAGAAAATGCCTTCCTCCCCCGAAGAAATGCCGTCCGGGAAGCCGGGAAGGTTGTCGATGAAGGTATCGTGGTTCCCTTTTTTTGGGCCGGTCAGCCAATAGCGCGTCACCCGGTACATCCCCGTTTCATTGACAAGCACAAAGGATTGATCTTCGCTGACGGCTATTCCGTTGGCGAAATAAAGGCTGTCGAGAAGAAGGGAGGTTTTTTTCGTTGCCGGATTGTAGGCGAACAATCGACCGTTGGGGCTGTGTTCGAGTAAATCGAGGGTGTAATTGGCTACCGGGAATTTCCAGGAAGCATCCGAGAAATAAATGGTGCCGTCTTTCGCCACCTCCAAATCGTCGGCAAAACCAAATGAGCGACCGCCATATTCCGTTGCCAGGGTAGTAATCTTTCCCGTGGAATCGATGGAAAGCAAGCCTTTGTAGGAATCGGTTACGATTAAATTGCCGATACTGTCAAAGTCCAGCCCAAGGGGCCGTCCGTCCGTGTCCGCAAAAACGTCGGCAGTGCCTCCTTGAGGGTCGAAACGAATGATTTCCCCATTTTCCGAAGCCCCGTAGAGCCTGCCGAGGCTGTCGATCGCTACGTCCTCACAGTGGAGGCACCTCCCTTCAAGCCGCGCTATTTTACTCATTAAGTCGTTGGGTGCATAGTCCCCTTCAAGAGGAGGGGCTGCCGGAGGCGTCCACGCCTGCGGGTCAATCGGTACGGGAAACAGGAAAAGATAAAGCAGTAACAGCAAGATAAGGACAAAAATAATTTGGCGGATTTTCATTTGTTTTGATTTTGTAAATTTTTGAAGCTGATTAAAATTCTAAAGTAATACTTCGTCCAGGGATAGAATTTACAATTTTAATGGATTCCAGCGGGTTTCAACCCATTGTCCAAAAAAATAATGGATAAAGAATGGACTGAAACCCATTGGAAGAAATGTAAGATTGGCACCCAAATAAGATGCGGCAAAACCGGCCATTAGCCTCCAATGGAAGACATGGACTCGGAAACTGGCACACCCAATTGTCTTTTTGCTTCGGCTTCGAATCCGTCTTTGGAACGTCTCGATAAGGCTTCCAGAAAAGTCGTTTTCAGTTGTTCATCGCTTGCCCCTTCCCGAATCAAATCTTTGATGTTAAATATGCCGCCATCGTAGAGGCAGGTTTTCAACATACCCTGAGGGGTCAAACGAATCCGGTTGCAGCTGCCGCAAAAGGTCCGGCTGAACGCTGCAATTATACCCACCGAACCTTTATGTCCGGGAATTTTATAGTTGGCAGAGGTCGAAAAAGGAGGGTCGGGGATTTTTGAAATGCCGGGAAAGTGATTTCTCAATTCTTCCAAAATGCGATGATGATTCCATTTTAAGGTTGCATAATGGCTGCCCCCTCCATTGAAGGGCATTTCTTCGATAAACCGAACACTCACGGGGTATTCCTTTGTCAAGAGGGCCATTGGAATTATGTCTTCATCATTTTTACCCGCCATCACTACCGTATTTATTTTTGTAGAAATGCCGTGTTTCAAAAGTTGCTCAAAGGTTTCCATCACCTTTTCAAATTCATTCCGCCGGGTAATTTTGTAGAAGCGGTCTTGGTCTAAAGTGTCCAAACTTAGGTTGACGGAATGGATACCCATTTTTTTCAATTCGGGAATCAAAGGGGCAGTCAGTGTCCCATTTGTGGTGATATTGATTTGCTTCAATTTTTCAATCCGGCTGAGGGTCCAAAGGAACTGCATCATATCTTTTCGGGCAAAGGGTTCCCCTCCGGTGATACGAACTTTTTCGATGCCCAAACTGACCAACATGGCCACGATTTTCTGCATCTCCTCATAACTCATCAACTCCCTTTTCGGAACATAGTCAATCCCATGCGCCGGCATGCAATAGAAACACCGAAGATTGCAACGGTCGGTAACGGCTAGCCGGAGATAATTGATTATTCTGCCGTGATTATCGTAAAGATGGTTGGTCATGATTTTAGTTTCTGAATTCTAAAGCCCGGTAAAGTACATCGTAATCTAAGTTTCTTTATATTTTGCAGCGGCGAATTTATTCGCCTAATATGTTTATTTTCAATACCTTATGGCGAATAAATTCGCCAGTACAAAGCACTGAGAAATTTAATTTACGCTGTGTTAAGCACCTGGATATAAATAATCGACCCTTTCCTTCCAAGGGGTTTCAACCCCCTGCCCCTGCATCCTCAAAGTGCCGATTTTTTTACTCTCCTCCTAAACTGGTCAAGTACATAAAGGTGTTAGGTGCAACTTTTCGTAAAGATAAAAAAGAGAATCCAAATGGGGATGATTTTCAATAGCCACATGATTTAAGTTTGGTGAAAAAGGAAAAAAGGACTCTGCCTCTATCGAGATACGCTAACACTGGAGGCAAAATTTTATTATTTTTGCGAGCTATTGCAGCGTTCCATGAAAATCACTTCTATGCTAAATTATCACAACCCAAAGCTCGTCATCGAGACGGCAAAATTAGAACCTGGGAGCATTACCTGGAGCAGTCCTTCTAATTTGGCAATTATAAAATATTGGGGTAAATACGGGCAGCAATTGCCCAAAAATCCTTCAATCAGCTTTACTCTGGAAAATGCTTTTAGCCAAACGACTTTGGAGTATGCGCCAAAGTCGAATTTGGAACAGGGAATCGAGTTGGAATTCTTTTTTCACGATGAACCCAACGAACCTTTCCAAACAAAAATTACTGCCTTTTTAGAAGGGCTCATCGACATTTTCCCTTTTCTCCGGCAACTGAAATTGATCATTCGTTCCCAAAATTCTTTCCCCCATTCGGCAGGCATTGCTTCCTCGGCTTCGGGAATGAGCGCGCTGGCTTTGTGCCTTTGCTCTTTGGAAGATGAACTGTTCAGCAGCTTGAACGACGATGATGCCTTTGACCAAAAAGCCTCTTTTATCGCCCGTTTGGGTTCGGGCAGCGCCTGCCGCTCCATTTTTGGCACGATGGCGATTTGGGGTGAAAGCAGCGAAGTGGAGGGTTCTTCCAATTTATTCGCCATCCCCTATGGCGAACAAATCCACGATAATTTCAAGTCCTTCCACGACGACATTCTAATCGTAAGCACTGGAGAGAAAGGGGTTTCAAGCAGCGCCGGTCATGCCTTGATGGAAGAGAATCCCTTCGCAGAACCGCGTTATTTACAAGCCCGCCAACGCTTTTCTCACTTGCTGACTGCCTTGCAAAAAGGCGACCTCGAAGCCTTTGGAAAAATAGCCGAAAATGAAGCGCTGACGCTTCACGCCCTGATGATGGCTTCTAATCCTTCCTATATTTTAATGCGACCGAATACCTTGAAAATGATCGAGTTGCTAAGGGACTACAGGCGGGAAAGCAAGCATCCCGTCTACTTCAGCCTCGATGCCGGTCCGAATTTACACGTTTTGTACCCGGAGGAGGTGATACACGAAGTGCGCCCATTTATTGAAAGTGAATTGGTGCCTTTTTGCGAAGAAGGGCTATGGCTGCCGGATTGGATTGGCGAAGGACCGGTGCAGATTTAGAAATCCTTTTGTCAGAATCAGGATTTTCAGGATTCCCAATCCTGCCAATCCTATAATCCTGAAAATCTTGATTCTGACAAAATTAAGCTACCCCAATCTCTTCCCGAATTTTATTTAAAGCCGACCCGGCCCGCACCCACTCTATCTGGGCTTGGTTGTAGGTGTGTTTCACTTCAAAACGGTCAGTGGTTCCGTCGGCGTGGTTCAAGGCTACTGTGAGGGTTTTGCCGGGTGCCATTGCATCAAAACCTTCCAGGTCAATGTGGTCGTCCTGCCGGATTAACTCGTAGTCCGCCAGATTGACGAAAGTCAAAGCCAACATGCCCTGTTTTTTCAAATTCGTCTCGTGGATTCTGGCGAAAGATTTGACTATCACCGCTTTGACGCCCAGGAAACGAGGCTCCATGGCGGCGTGTTCGCGGGAGGAGCCTTCTCCATAATTTTCTTCACCGAACACGACGGTTCCTATGCCTGCCTTTTTGTAGGCACGGCCCGAATCGGGCACGGCCATGTATTTGTTTTCCACGTAATTGATGACCTTGTTTGCTTCGCCGTTGAAATAATTGATGGCGCCGATGAAGCAGTTGTTTGAGATGTTTTCCAAATGCCCCCGGAATTTCAACCAGGGCCCCGCCATCGAAATGTGGTCGGTGGTACATTTTCCTTTGGCTTTAATCAATATCCGCATGCCGGTCAATTGGTCTTGGGTAAGCGGCTCAAAAGGTGTGAGCAATTGGAGGCGGTCGGATTTTGGGTTCACGTTGATCTGAATATGGCTGCCGTCTGCTGCCGGAGGTTGAAAGCCAGCGTCTTCCACATCAAAGCCTTTTGGAGGCAACTCCGAGCCGGTCGGAGGCTCTAATTTTACGGCTTTGCCCTCCTCGTTGATCAGCGTATCGGTCAGCGGGTTGAAGGTCAGGTCGCCGGCGATGGTCATTGCCGTCACGATTTCCGGCGAAGCCACGAAGGCATTCGTCTGCGGATTTCCGTCGTTTCGTTTGGTGAAGTTCCGGTTGAA
The DNA here is from genome assembly GCA_964549665.1 of uncultured Saprospiraceae bacterium. Taxonomy (GTDB): domain Bacteria; phylum Bacteroidota; class Bacteroidia; order Chitinophagales; family Saprospiraceae; genus CAZJYF01. The sequence goes on along the minus strand of CAZJYF010000025.1, from coordinate 3,314 downwards.
GGAGGTGATGATGGAGTTTTTGCGGTTTGGGTCGTCGGTGTGTCGAGCCCATTGGCCGATGCAGGGTCCACAGGCATTGGCGAGCACCACACCGCCCATTTCTTCAAAAGATTTCAGCAACCCGTCTCTTTGGACGGTGTAGCGGATTTGCTCCGAACCCGGGGTCACGGTGAATTCCGCTTTGACTTTCAATTTTTTTGCCACAGCCTGCTTGGCAAGCGAAGCGGCGCGGTCCAGGTCTTCATAGGAAGAGTTGGTGCAAGAACCAATCAAGCCCACTTCCAATTTTTGCGGGTAGTCGTTCTTTTTCACCGCTTCCGCAAATTCGGAAATGGGCCACGCCAAATCGGGCGTGTAAGGGCCATTGATGTGCGGTTCCAAAGTCGAAAGGTCAATTTCAATAACGCGGTCAAAGTACTGCTCCGGGTTTTCATAGCATTCCGGATCGCCGGTCAGACAATCCGCGCATTGGTCGGCCAGTTCGGCGATTTCCGCCCTGCCGGTGGCGCGCAAATAGCGGCTCATGGCTTCGTCGTAGCCGAAGGTGGAAGTCGTGGCGCCTATTTCTGCGCCCATATTGCAGATGGTGCCTTTGCCGGTACAGGAAAGAGATTTGGCACCAGGACCGAAATATTCGACGATAGCCCCGGTTCCGCCTTTCACCGTCAAAACACCGGCTACTTTTAGTATCACATCCTTCGCTGACGTCCAGCCGCTCATTTTTCCCGTCAGCTTTACGCCAATCAGTTTTGGCATTTTCAATTCCCAAGGCATGCCAGCCATCACATCTACAGCATCTGCGCCACCGACGCCAATTGCGACCATTCCCAAACCGCCTGCATTCGGCGTATGCGAATCGGTTCCAATCATCATCCCGGCCGGGAAAGCATAATTTTCCAAAACGATTTGATGTATGATGCCAGCCCCCGGTTTCCAGAAACCGATGCCGTATTTATTGGAAATAGCTGCCAAAAAATCATAAACCTCCGAGTTGATGTCTTTGGCGGTCTTCAAGTCCTTTTTTGCGTTGTCCTTTGCCTGAATCAAATGGTCGCAATGTACCGTGGAGGGAACAGCTACTTTGTCCTTGCCCGCCATCATAAACTGCAACAAAGCCATTTGTGCCGTCGCATCCTGCATCGCTACCCGGTCGGGTGCGAAAAAGACGTAATCTTGCCCCCTTGAATATTTTTGGAGCGGGGATTCTGGGTGCAAATGGGCGTAAAGAATTTTTTCTGCTAAGGGGAGTGGACGACCGAGTGTTTTTTTGGCCCGCTCTACTTTTTCGGGGAAAGACGCATAAAAGGACCGGATCATTTCAATATCAAAAGGCATAATGGAATCAACTTTATATGATTAGAAAATAAAGGTTTTTTCAACGTTCTGACGTCACTTTGTTTTCAGGTCTTGGGTTGAGGGTGCAAAGATGGAAAAGATTGTTTTTAAAGGCCGCAAATGTACGACTTTTAGAGCAACTTTTCAGTTGGTTTTACCGGTGGTTCGGCGAATAATTTTCGACTGTTTTTCCGAATTGCCAAAAAGGATGTCGTTTTAAATACCGGTCATTGGGTAGCGCTTTAAATGTTTCTATCTTCTTGCCTTTGGGAGGATGTTTTCAGGTTTCGAATTTGGGTTCTTTTTATTATTATGATAGCAAAAGGGTGGGTGGTCGTTTATTGGTCGAAAGTTTTTACTTTTGAAAAAAAAATCAAAAAAATGACACATACGGCAAAGAGACCTCAAGCGCACGAATGCGCCGATTTTTATAAACGATACATCCAACAGGTGGAAGGAGATGATGTATGGCAGGTTTTGAAAGATGCCAAGGGAACGACAGCCACCTTTTTAAAAAATATCCCGGACGAAAAATGGGACTTCAGGTATGCACCCGGAAAGTGGAGCCTCAAGGAATTGCTTCTCCATTTGATTGATACAGAACGCATTTTTTGTTGTCGGGCTTTGCGAATAGCAAGGAACGACAAAACCCCCGTCCCAGGTTTTGACCAGGACGATTATATCCCTTTCTGCGGCTCCGCCAATCGAAGTCCGCAATCTATCATCGAGGAATACGAGGCGGTGCGCCAATCGACTATCCTCTTGTTTGAAAACCTGGATGAAGAAGCGTTTAGCCGGATGGGAACGGCGAGTAATTGCCCCCTTTCGACGAGGGCAGCAGCCTTCATCATTGCCGGACACGAAGCGCATCATGTAAAGGTAGTTAGAGCTAAATATCTTTGAATACAGGGATTGTCCTTGGCAGAATTCTTATTGTTCTCCATCCTCCAAAGCTCCTGGATTGTTTCAAAAAATTGTAAAAATCAAAACCAGAGAAGTAGCTCCAGGTGGGAGAAATATTTTTATCCTTAAAATCGTTTATGCAAAACGGTTTTTGTGCACAAGTTCGTTCTCGATTCCCGCATTTTTCATTTTATTAAAAAAATTAGAAACTATTTGCAGCAATAAACTTTACTTTTGCTTTTCTTTTCCCTGTTCCACTATTTTTCGGATTTTTTCAAACCTTGTCAACCCAATAAGAACAAACATATACGACCATAAAGGAAGTTCTATGCTAAGTCGAACCGATTTAAAATTCATCCCAATTTTTGCTTTTATTTTTGTGCCCCTTTTTTCTTTCGGGCAACTTGTCGTCGAAATTGGCGGCTTCGCAGGCATCTCCGAATACCAGGGAGATCTGGCTGAAAACAAAATCGAATTGGGGGAAACATTGCTGTCAAAGGGTTTGTTTGTTCGGTTTTTTATCAGCGATATTATTTCCTTGCGCACCTCTTTTTACAACGGAAAAATTTCAGGGAATGATAAAAATGCAGACGATCCCTCCTTGCGCAATAGGGGCTGGAGTTTTGAAGCAACCGTAAACGAGTTCTCTGTAATTGGAGAGATTAATATTCTCGGGACTACCAGGTATTACTCTTCACGATCTTTCAAACCGAGCTTTTCGCCAGTAATTTTTGCTGGCATAGGCGTGGCTCATGCCGATGCAAATTTGCATTTTGCCCACCCCAACAACAACGGTTTTCTCACCGTCCCCTTCCCCGAACCGGGAGACACCAATACTTTTTTTGTCGTGCCAGTTGGAGTAGGCTTGCGTTTAGATGCGTCGCCGCATACAACCCTCGGTCTTGAACTTGGTTGGCGGGCTATTTTTTCCGACTATTTGGATGGGGTGAGTAAAAACGGAAGGCGTACAAAAGATGACTGGTATTCCTTTGTTGGAATTAATATCGCCATTTTTTTCGGACGCTCGCTTTATTGAGTAGAACTTAGCCAAAAGGTTTTAGACCAAATATTTTTCT
>CAZJYF010000024.1:9760-17896 GCA_964549665.1 uncultured Saprospiraceae bacterium | reverse complement strand
ATCGCGGGCAAGGGGCGGTTCCCATTGTATGACTTGTCCGATTGAAAGGGAATGAATGAATGAGGGAATGATTGAATGCTACAATGATTTGGAAAAGCTTCTTTGGGAGGCCCTTGAGCCAACCAAAATAATGTCAAAATCAGATCCTTCAACCTTTTAAAAAAGGAACAAACATTAAATCATTGAAGCTTTAAAACATTTGCACAAAAATATAATCAGAACAAAAAAAGTTTACAAAATCACATTTTTTATATGTTCAGCCACGAATTTACAAAGAGAGTACGCTACGGCGAAACCGACCAAATGGGCTATTTATATTACGGAAACTATGCCCATTATTATGAAATCGGGCGCGCAGAAATGCTGCGTTCATTGGGCTTGACCTACAAAGAGATGGAGGAAAAAAAGGGGGTGATGCTTCCGGTAACTTCTCTTCAAATGCGCTTTGTTCGGCCAGCCTATTACGACGAATTATTGACGATTCGCACGACCCTGAAAAAGCTGCCACAAAAGTTCATCGCGTTTGAAGTAGAAATTTTCAACGAAAAGAAAAAACTGGTCAATGGCGGGAGCGTTCAGCTCTGTTTCTTCGACCGGAAAGAACAAAAAACGATTCCTCCTCCTGATTTTTTTTTAGATTTAGTCCGACCGTTTTTTGAATAAAATGCACCTAAAAAGATCGTTCTTTGTGAAGGGATATGTTCCATTAAAGGGAGTTGCCCCAACAGGCTGGCCTATTTTCCAAGTTTACCAAAGCAACGCTAAACGATCAAAAAGCATTCTGCTATTTCTTGGGAGAACCCCAAATGCTTCAAGTTTTGTCGAACTGCCCAATCACTAATTTGACTGAACAACCAATTTTCGAACCTGCACATTGGATTCCGATTTCAAAAAAATGAAATAAGTTCCTGGATTGTAGGTCTTGGTTTCAATTCGGAAGGTGCTTTTACCGGCCGGTAAAATTCCGTCAAAAACCAACTCCACCAATTTCCCCAGGGTATCGGTAACCCGGATATTTGCCTTCCGGGTTTTATCATTTTCAATCGGGATGGCGGCTGTCCCGGAAGCCGGGTTGGGGAAAATGAAACCTAATCTAGTGGGGGAGGCGGTTTGTTTAGATGTCGTAGCAACTAGGCAGTTGCCAAACTCGAATGTCCAAAACGCATCGGGAGCAGGCATGGGGCGGTTGATTTTTTTCCCCGAAATAGCCGTAGCTTGAATGTAGTAATGAACGACGGTTCCAACATCCATCGTCGGAATGACCGTCTTAAAAGTATCCGGTGCAATTTCGACCATGTCTATGGAATCAAATTCATTTTGTGGCTCGGCAGCGTAATAAACCTTTGCTTGGGCAATCCCTGAACGGTGTTTTATAGTAGCGACAATTTCGACCTCCGCCCCTGCACAAGCCTCTTTCGTTTTTTCATGGACAATCCAAAGTGGGTCAAAAACCCCTATTTCTTTGGTGACGCAGTGGATAGCCCCCGTCCCCTTGCTTATCTCCCGCGCATCGATGCCGACAATTCGATAGCCGGGCATGGCTTCCGCCCAAATACGCAAGGCAGTGGAATCCATTGGAATGTTATAGGTTGGCACCAAAATACTGCGGTTGATGATGTGGGCATTGGTGTAGGTGGGGTATTCGTAAATGGTTTCGCAATGTGGTGGGTAATTCCCGTTCTCGCAGGGCGGCATGGGAATGCGGACGATTTTGTAGTCGTTGCCGAAGGGCGTCTTGAAATTGTCGAGTAGGAAGTTAATGTTCGCTTCCATCGTAGAACCATCTCCTCCCTCCTCCGGAAATTGACCAAAAAGAAGGGTCTCCTCATCCAAAAGTTTCATGGACATATCGACGTGATGGATGATGTCGAAGGGTAGTTTTTGAAGGACGATGTAGTTGTCAATTCCCAAAAATTGGTTCATCGTAAAATCAATAGCGGCTTGGTCATCCGGCAAACCACAAAATAAAGCGGCTGAATCGGGGCTATTGGTTTCCCGAATCAGGCTGGAAGCAAAGGCAGTACCTAAGCCATTGGCAATAAAGTTTCCCCCCGCATTCGTGAGGTCATTGGGCGGTGAGGCGGAGGTGTCGCGGGTGATGAAAACCGGAACGTTCAAATCTAATCCCAACATGCCGGGAATGCAATTGTCGTTGGGCCGGGCAGCGCGGTCATAAATCCAATCGATAAAAAGTAGCGAATCCACGTCGTTTTTATAAACCGAGTTTGGCCCATAGTCGCGAATCCAAACGGTGTTGAAAAAGAAGTTGGGAGCCGTTTTGAAAATGATGTTGGATAGGTCGGAGCAATAATCTTTTATAAAAACGGAATCGGTGGCTGGATTGCTGGAAATAACATATACCAGCACTTCCTTTTTGGCTTCACAGATAATTTGGCTCAATTCGGCTTTGTACTGGGTGAAGGTCACCGCAATAGCCTGTAATTCTTCCCATTCTGCCATGGCCCGAACTGTCGAAGATGGCGGATGGGAATTGCCCGGACAAAAATCGCAGGCCTGCCCACTGGCAAATACCGGCAGCGATAGTAGTGTGCTAAAAAAAAGGATCCTCATGCGGCGTACTTTATTTTGTAAAAATACTTCTTTTACAAAAAGCAAGCGGTCAAAATTGCGAATTTGGAATCGGCAGGACTTTTTTTCAAAACATGGTGAGTCTTTTTGAGTCAATCTTTCAAATTAGTGCAAAATTTTTTCACAGAGAAATACAAAAACAAAACCCGCAAGTATCCTTCAAAATATTAATTCGCCATTGTATTTCTACGAATTTTATTATCAAAAAAAAGGGCCGGTCTTAGTCCCATAATTCCCATCTCATCAACAAATGATAAAAAAAAATAATAAAAATAGCCCGCAAGGCTGGATAATGTATTGAAATATTTTTAACTTTACCCGCAGAATAATTCAAAACTGCCTCATTGAGTGCGTTTTTTGTATTATTATTTTCTATATCCTACCCTGTTTAATTTCTCCGGATTTTCTTTCAATTATATTGAAAAGAATCTCCATTTTAAAGGGACATCTCTAAACAACAGGACATCTTTCCTTTAATTTTTTGAATTCATAGTACCACCAAGCCTTTGTCGGTTTTGACTTTGGCACTTCCTAAGAGGAGAACTTTTTTGTACGCCCTTGTGCGTCGGAATCCTCCACATAGGAGAGGGTCTATGCTATGCCCCCTTTTTAATCCGGCAAGTAAATATTTGACGAGCCATGAGTTCGAAGGTTATCGTGATGCTGCGGGAGGCGCGAGTTACAAAAATCGGGTTTTCAAATTCAAAAAACTTAACTAATTGAAATACAATAAAATATAAATTTATTTAATCACAAAACTCCAATCAATTGAACAACTAGCGACTTACTTTTAACAAATTAAAATCCAATTATGAAACAAACACTACACCCTTGTTCCTTGAAAAGCTATGCTTTTTATCTAAAAATCATGCTGTTTCTTGCAGGATTCAGCCCTTTACAGGGCTATTGTTCTCGGCCAGCAGGTGGTCCCTTAACAGTGGTAATACTAGGGACTGACCCTCCCTGCGGCGGGTTTCCAAATGGATCGGCTATTGCCATTGCAAGTGGTGGGACTTCCCCTTACACCTACTTGTGGAACACTGGAGCCACCACAGCCGCCATAAATTTTATTCCTGCGGGTAATTACTCTGTCACGGTGACGGATGTATTCTCGGCAACAGCGATGGCTTCAGTTACCCTAACGGAGCCACCGGCATTGTCGGCCCCCATCTCGAATATTATTTGCGGGATGAGCGGCTCCATTACGGTTTGCCCTTCTGGCGGCGTTCCACCCTACACCTTTAATTGGTCAAATGGATCTATTTCACCAACCGCCAGCAATCTAAGTCCAGGTACATATTGCGTTACGGTAGTCGATGCAAATTACTGCGGTATCGTTACTTGTGGTAGCGTTGCTGCACCACCCGAAGTATCGATCATTACCACGGGGGCTGGTTGTAGTGGGGGCAATTTGGGTAGTGCCAAAGCCTTCCCAAGTGGTGGCACACCCCCTTTCGACTATTTGTGGAACAATGGACAAACCACCCAAATCATTCAAAACCTGGCAGCGGGAACCTATACCGTAACGGTTACCGACAGCAACGGATGCACCGGAACAGTCAGTGGAATAGTAGAGCAACAGGCGGATGGTTTCACCGTTACCCTGGATGCAACCCAACCCGGTTGTAATTCAAACAACGGTTCCATAACGGCGATTCCAACAGGAGGGAATCCGCCTTTTGTTTTCAATTGGAGTAATGGAGGGAGTGGGCAGACCATTATGAATCTTTGTCCTGGAACCTATTCAGTGACCGTAACGGATGGCAGCGGCTGTACTGTCACTATGTCCATTTTTCTGAGTGCTCCTCAAAACCTCGACCTGTTGGTTTCGGTAACCGATGAAACCTGTTTTAATGCAGATGATGGAGCGGCTTTTGCGACCGCATCGGGCGGGATTCCCCCCTTCTCCTTCGTTTGGAGTAATGGAGCTACAGGGCAAAGCATTACAAGCCTCAGCCCCGGAACCTACTTTGTTACTGCAACCGGTTCGGGAGGATGCACAGGCACAACTGCGGCGGTGGTCGCTGGGGCCTCTTTTTTCTCTTTGAGTTTTATGACCTATGATGTTACTGTCTGTGGTGGCAGTGATGGGTCGGCTACTGTTTTCAGAACCGGCGGAACAGCTCCGTTTTCGTATTTGTGGAGTACAGGCTCTACCTCTCCCACCATTTCAAACCTGAATGTTGGGTCATTTTCTGTGACCGTGACTGATGGAAACGGCTGCGAGGCATCGGCATCAACGGTGATTGAAAGTCCGCCGGATTTTACCGTTTCCATTGAGGCAACAAGTTTTGTTTGCGAAAACGACCTTTCCGGAGCGGCAACCGTCGTGGTCAGCAGTGGGACCCCTCCTTTTTCTTTTTTGTGGAACACGGGCGCCACAACGGAAACGATTTCAGGGTTGCCACCGGGCACTTATGCTGTGACCGTGATAGATGCCTCGGGCTGTGAAGGAACAGATTCCACCGTCATCGGCGCAGATATTTTTATTATTGACTTTTCGTCCGAAAATGTTCTGTGCTATGGCGAATCGACTGGAATAATTGTAGCAGCCGGTTGGGGAGGCATTCCTCCTTACACCTATCTTTGGAATACGGGTTCTACAAATCCCGAAATTTCCAATTTGCCTGCCGGACCGTATTCGGTCACCGTTACCGACGCGCTCGGCTGTCCTTTTTTTGACTCACTGGAAATTACTCAACCGCCACCCTTTGGGGTGAATATAGCTTCTTCCAATGGTGGATGCACATCCAATAATGGCACTGCCACAGCCAATCCCTTTGGGGGCACTCCTCCTTACTCCTATCTGTGGAGTTCGGGTTCCACCTCAATGGGCATTAATAACCTGAGTGCCGGCACCTATACGGTCACCGTGACCGATGGGAACGGATGTCTGGCATTCGATTCGACCCTAATTGAAAATGCATCCAATTTGGTCGTTTTCATCGAGGGAACCAGCCTGATTTGTGGAAACGGCAATTCCGGAATTGCCTCTGCCTTCGTGAATGGCGGAACACCCCCTTTTTCCTATTTGTGGAATACGGGAGCTACTACTGCAACCATCTCCGGTTTGCCTCAGGGAACCTACTCGGTAATTGTAACGGACGCCTTAGGTTGTGAAGGAGCCGCTACCTTTTGCATCACCAGCGATTTTTTTATTATCGATTTTGCGCTCCAAAATGTCCAGTGTTACGGCGAGTCATCGGGAATTATCGTGGCAGCGGGATGGGGAGGAGTTCCTCCCTTCACCTATCTTTGGAATAATGGATCCACTAATCCCGAAATTTCCAATTTGCCTGCCGGGACGTTTTCGGTCACCGTGACGGACGCGTTGGGGTGTTCTTTATCGGATTCCATTGAGATTGTGCAACCGCCACTTCTTGGCATCAATATTTCTTCATCGGACGGCGGCTGTGCGCCCAACAGTGGTATGGCTACGGCCAATCCTTTTGGGGGCACCCCACCCTATCACTACCTTTGGGACACGGGAGACACGACCATGGGGATATCCAATCTTCCTTCTGGAACCTTTTCGGTAACCGTTGAAGATGCCAATTCGTGTACTACATCAGCATGCACCACTATTTCTTTTGGGTCTGGTTTATCACTAAACATTACTTCCGACAATATTTCTTGCCATGGAAACCTTGATGGCTTTGCAATGGTCATCACTATGGGGGGAACCCCTCCATTCAGCTACCTATGGAATACGGGTGCACTTTCGACTTCCATTATGGGGGTCGGTGCCGGGAACTATTCAGTCACGGTCACGGATGCCACGGCTTGCTCGGCAACGGAAAGCGTAACGCTTATCGAACCACCACCAATCGCCATTGACATTACAACTACAAACGCCTCCTGCGGAAACAATGACGGAAGTGCTAGTGCCGCTGCAAATGGTGGCATACCCCCTTTTAATTTTTCGTGGAGCAACGGAGAAACTTCAGCTACATTGGCAAATCTGGCTCCCGGCACCTATTTCTTAACCGTTTCCGATGGCAATAATTGCACAAATACTGCTTCGGTCGAAATATCTGGAGGGGAGGGCTTCTCAGTAGAAATCGCTTACGAAAACATTTCCTGTTACGGCATAAATGATGGCTTTGCCATCGCAAATACCATCGGAGGATCTGCACCATTTATCTTTCATTGGAATACAGGGGCAACCACAGCAATGATAAATAATTTGCCTCCCGGTCAATTTTTAGTAACGGTGACCGATGCGGAGGGATGCACTGAAATGGCTGCGGTAACCATTACCGGACTGCCACCCATTATTTTGTCCCTTTCAAAAACGGATGAAACGTGTGCAGGCACTAATGACGGTAACGCATCGGTAGCGGTTTTAAGCGGGGGAACCTCGCCCTTTTCATTCCAATGGAATACGGGAGAGTCGTTGGCTGAAATAAATAATTTGCCTCCCGGCACCTTTACCGTTACAGTGACGGATGCTAATGGATGCGGAGCAACAGGTTCGACGACGATTAATCCGGGTAGCAATCTTTCCGTTTCCATCAGTTCTACGGACGTGACCTGCAACGGTGGAAATGATGGCTTTGCAACGGTTGACGCAATAAATGGAATTGCACCTTTTTCCTATTCCTGGAGCAATGGAAAAAGCACTCAGAGCATTTCCGGTTTAACGCCCACCGTCTATTCCGTGACCGTAACGGATGCCAACGGATGCATAGGTACAACCTCCGTAATCATCAACCAACCGGATCCGATACTCGTACTGACAAGCGTTTTGAATAGTACCTGTGAGGGGAGTTCGGATGGCTCGGTAACTGCTATCGTGATAGGTGGACAGGCCCCTTTCGATTTTGCTTGGAGTAACGGTGATTTTGGTGCAACCATTTCCAATCTCAGCACCGGAAATTACTCGGTTACCGTCGAAGATGCCAATGCTTGTACAGCGACTGCCGTCGAATTTGTCCCGGCGTTGCCTTCCCCAAATTGTTCAACTACTGTGACGCAAGAAATAAGTACCATCGGAGGGAGTGATGGAGAAGCCTTTGTAGAGGGAAACGGTGGCACCGCCCCTTATGAATTTGTGTGGAGCAATGGGCAGACGGGAACCATGGCAAGCAATTTGAGTGCGGGAACTTATACCGTAACCGTAACAGATTTTAAGGGTTGTTCCAGCACTTGCAGCGTCACGCTTATGGACCAGGAGTGCGATAATGCCACCGACCCGGGAACGATTTGCTGTAATCAAATTCTTTGCGGACCCGGCAACGACCCCGACCCGATAATTGAGACAAATCCTCCAACAGGAGGAGTCGGGGCGTTTCAATATTTGTGGATGTTCCATACCACGCCCGGGCCGTTCAATCCCAATGTTTGGACCCTCATTACAGGTGCCAACGAACCCTTTTATGACCCAGGCTTGCTGTTTGAAACGACCTATTTTATCAGGTGTGTCCGAAGGCAGGGCTGCATTGAATTTTTGGAATCCAATGTCGTCACCATGCAGGTGGATTCGGTGGCCTTTGCTTCCATAAACGGACCTAACTCCATCTGCGTTGGAAATCTCACCAACTACAC
>CAZJYF010000024.1:0-9660 GCA_964549665.1 uncultured Saprospiraceae bacterium | reverse complement strand
TGAAAACCATCACCCTGACCGTGGTCAGAAATGGGTGCACCTCCGTTGATTTCTTGCAGGTGAATGTTACCGACAACCCTATCTCTTGTGGTTCTTCTTTCTCCATTCACGCAGATCCGCTAAGCCAGGAAATGGTGATGGTGGAATGGGAAATGAAAGATTTCTCCGGGGAGGACCAAAATTTCGTAGTGGAAAGGTCGTCTGATAAAGAAGAATTTGAGGAAATTGGTGAAGCAGAGCGGGTAATTAATGTCGGGAACTTAAATCATTTTGAGTATTATGACAAAAAGCCCAAAAAAGGGAGAAGTTTTTACCGCGTAAAACTGATCGATACCACGGGAACTTTTGTCGTTTCAAACACCGTAGAAATCCTTCTTGATGACGGAATTGCAGGGGTGCTAATTTATCCGAACCCATTCAAAAATCACCTCTTTTTGGAAATCCTTGACGACACGCAAGAAGCTGTGCGGGTGGATATCATCAGTACCAATGGTGTTGTATTAAAATCATTTGACGTAGGTCAAGAGACGTTTCGCGAAGAAATAGATCTCAGTTTTCTACCCAAAGGATTGTATATTTTGGTGGTAAATATAAGTGGTGAACCACCAAAAACCCTTCGCGTGGTAAAGACTTAAGGTTTGCAATTCAGGAGTGGACATATATGAACAAAGCGGCTGCCTCCATAATCAGGCAGCCGTTTGTTTTTTGGCACTACTTATTTATCAATTATCGGGAAGTTGCGGCTGTAATTTTTTTCCGCTAATTTTGGAGAGTTAATTCCCCAACTTTTGAGCAAAACCCTCATGAGAAACTCCCATTTCTCCGAGTTTTTTTATTTTACGCATTTGGAACGGAATGCCCTGATATTTTTGGCACTGACCAGTTTTTTCTTTGTGCTTGCCGCAAAATTATTGCCCGTTTTACTGCCTTCGGAAAAAATTGATTTTTCCAAATTTAGGAAAGAAATTCAAACTTATGCCGATGCAAATTGGGGAAACCAAATTATCGACCCCAATTCTTTTAAAGCAAGACAAGGTTTTCAAAATATCGAGTTGTTTTATTTCGACCCCAACACTTCCTCAAAGGAGGATTTTTCCAAATTAGGGCTTTCGCCAAAAATTGCACAGACCATTTTGAATTACCGCAGCAAGGGAGGGCACTTTTACAAAAAAGAAGACGTCAAAAAAATCTACGGCTTGCGACAAGAGGACTATCAACGGTTGAAAAGCTATATTTTTATCACTGCCAAGAAAGCACCAAATGCGCCTTTCACGCACGGGCAGGAGGCGGAAAAAAGGGCGGTTGCAGTACTTTTTCCTTTCGACCCAAACACTGCCACAAAAGAGGATTTTTCCAAATTGGGGCTTTCGCCAAAAATTGCACAGACCATTTTGAATTACCGGAGCAAAGGAGGCCATTTTTACAAAAAAGAAGACCTCAAAAAAATCTACGGCTTGACCGAGGAAGATTATAAGCGGCTGGAATCCTATGTTGAAATTACTAAAGCGAACCGGGAAGATGAAAAAAAGATTTCTCCAAAAATCAAATCTTCTAAGGCCATTGAGATTGATGTCAACAAAGCTACAACAAAAGAATGGCAAGCTCTGTACGGCATCGGTCCGTCCTACTCAAAACGGATTGTGACATTCCGGGATAAACTAGGCGGCTTCGCAAAGATTGAACAGGTCGCCGAGACCTTCGGCTTGCCCGACAGCACTTTTCAAAAGATAAAACCGCATTTGAAAATCTCTCCTGTTTTCAGGAAACTGGATGTCAACTCGGCCACCTTCGACCAACTGAAAGCCCATCCCTACATCAGCTACTATCAGGCAAGAGGCATCGTAAATTATCGTAGCCAACACGGCCAATTTACTGATTTCGAAAGTCTTAAGAATATGGGAGGTGCGTTTAAAGAAGGAGATTTTGAGCGGTTACTACCCTATTTGACCTTTCGATAGATGCCAAAATTTGGCAGGCTTTCCATAAGATATTATCTTGCGATTAATTTTATCATCATCGCAAATGAACATGAAAGAAGAACTTTTGGAAAAGGAACGAACTGCCGACGAAATCGAAATCAAAAAACTGAAAAAAAAGTTGGCTAAATACAAGGGCAAACCGGAACGGGGAATTGAAACCTGGTTCCGGTTGGCTTCCAGAAATTTGTACACCCGTCGGAAAATTGTGGATGTCAAATCCCATAATATGGTGACCACGAATGCCCTGATTATTTCGGTTGTTTTGGGGGCTTTGTATCCAAAACTTGGCGACGACCCGCACATGATTTACGCCGTTGTGGTGTTGGTTTTGACGAATATTCTGTCCATTTCTTACGCTGTTTTGGCTACCCGTCCCAAGATTGCAAAAGGCACTTTTTCCAAGGATGATATCGCAGAAAAAAAGGCTGGTTTAATGACCTTCGATGATTTTTACGGAATGCCCCATTCGGATTATGAAGAAGCCATCGAGGAAATGATGAAAGACGGTAAGTTTCTTTACGCGACTATCAAACGGGACATTTATTTTCTGGGCTTAGATTTGAGCAAACGATACCGATATATCCGGACTTCCTACGATATTTTCGTGGTTGGGATAATTCTTTCTACCATTTCTTTCGCCTTGTGCCATTTGATTTTTTGACATCCAGCGTATGAAAAGCCCTACCAGGGTCAGCATATCAAAACATCCTTTTTTTTCGGGCCATTCATTAAGGTGGTATATTTTTCACCCCCTTGGAATGCCGTGAAGCTGCAAATTTGAAAAAATATCATTTTTTAAGTGCACTCTTGTTTTCATTCCTCATTTCAAAATGCGGTAGGTCACCTTCACCAAAAAAATATTGTGCGCCTTATTGCCGAACAAATTATTGGCAAGGCTTGGGAACAATCCTTTGGAGGGGTCTTCAAATGCCGTGTTGCTTTGGGACCAAACGAGGAATATTTCAGAACCGGGGATGTACTCCCATCGCGCGACTAAATTGGAGCGAAATTCAAAGAAATTAAAGGCGGGATTGCCGAATTGGTAATCAGCTAGGCCATCTCCCGTTTCATCGACGAAGTAGGTGTCTTGAGCCTCGTCAAAGCTGATTTCCGCTTCCGAATACGATTGAAAACGGTCGAAAAAATTGTCAGCCAGAGGAGTATCGGTGATGTAATTGAAGTTTTGATAGCGGCCTTTCGACACAAAGGGTTGCCCGTAATATTGGATGGTCAAATCGGGCGTAATGTTGTAGTTGAGGCGCATGGTCAATCGCAGGGTTTTTTGTTCTACCTGCGCACCGATGTAGCGGGTGGTTCCGTTGAATTCCTGTTGCGTGACGTATTGGAGGGTTCGTCCCGAACTGTTAAAACCCGGTCGAAGGGATATCTTGAGGGCATTATTGGGTTGAATGTCAATACCGGCAGAATAATCTTCCATTCTGACGGCTTTTTGGAAACCCCAAGCCTGGAAAGTGCTGGCAAAGAAACTTATTTTTTTACGGTCGTCGGAATAAGCGTAAAACCAGGAAGCAATGCCATTTGGCCTTCTCAATGCGGGTCCGCCGCGTAGGTCATTGTTAGAAATGTCCAGATTCTCGTAGGTGACCCCTCCACCGGAACCCCAGAAATTTTTGAAGTTAACATTGTAGTTCGCGTTCACGGCTTGGTAAAGATTTTTTCCTCCAAAGTCCCATCTACCCCAATGATTGTAGTTGATGCGAAGCGACCTGAAAATGGAAAAGGGTTTGGTCAGGCGGTATTGCCCCCAAAAGAAGTGGTTGATTTCGTCGGTGTTGCGGAGGAAGCCGATGTCGTTGATTTCCAGTGCGGGAGACCGCCAGGTAATCCCGCTTTCAAAGATTATTTTGCCCCCCAATTTGCTGATTTTCAAGGTGCCGCCGTGGCCAGTGAGAGAAGTAGCCGCCGTGTCCACGCCGAGATGAGCCGCGTCGGGGCGTTGGAAATAGTGTTCAAAGGAAGTCTGGGTTCGGGTGATGGCTTCCCGGGTTCCGGCTACCCGGCTGAAAATGGTTTTGCCGGAAACAAACCAAGTCTTGTTTTTCCAGCGGTGAATAAAATCCAAGCCACCGGAATAGGCAGAGCGGTGGAGGAATTCCAAACTAGGGTCATTGATATCGCGGTTCACGGCGGTAAAAATGCCTCCGATTATCGTGTTGCCCTCGTGGAAATCCTTTTGCAAACGCCCGACAAAATAATTCGTCAATGGTTCGACAACCGCTTCTTGCCGCTCCCCGTTGTGGTCTATCACTGCCATTTCCTTTTGAGTGACGCTTTCCAAAATTCCAATGGACAACCCTTTTTTGGTTTTGCCGCTAAATTTGGTAGCCCCGAGGATGGTCGTATTGTTGGGTTGGTCGGTATAAATTCCATTGGCCGGATCCGAACCGACGGAGTGATGCGGCGAACCGCCAATTCGCCGGGAATAAAACAAGAGGTCGCTGTCATAAGACCCTCCTGCCTCCGAACCCGTGACGCGGTAGTTGAAAATGTTCCTGTTTTCGATGAAAAAGGGTCTCTTTTCAGAAAAGAAAATCTGAAAGCCGTCGAGTGTCAGAAAAGAGGGGTCAGCCTCCACCTGACCGAAATCGGGGTTGATGGTGAAGTCGAGGGTGAGGTCGTTGGTCAACCCGATTTTGCCATCCACTCCGACGGATATTTTTGAATCCGAACCGGTGGCAAAGGGGTTGCCATCGACTTTTTCAAAGGTTTCGGCTTGCGCCAAAACGTAGGGTTGGATTTCAAGTTGCTTTTGTGGTTTGATGCCCTTCAGCCCGTGCAACTCGCCAAAACGACTGACCCAGGAAGGGTCGTTTTGACGCAGGGGTTGCCAGGTGGAACGCTCGTCCATGCGAAAATCGCGGCGGGTAGATTGGATGCCCCACACCTGTTCGTCCTCATTGGAAAAGCGCAGTTGACTGAGCGGAATCTTCAATTCTGCCGTCCAACCGAGTGAATCGATTTGCGTTTTTGTGTACCAAATCGGGTTCCAGTTGTCGTCGAAGTTATCACCGTCCTTGGAAATAAATTCATCCCCTTTTACGCCCGAAACCGAAGTGGTAAAAGAAAAGGCTGTCCGCAGGTCGTGGTTGCTGTCAATATTGATTTCCACCCAATCGCCTTCGAAACCATCTCTTCGCGACATCCGGCTCACAATTTTGGAAGGGTCGCTGTCGTAGCAACGAAAAGCGACGTAGAGATTTTTGTCGTCGTAAAGTATCTTGAAAGCAGTTTTTTGAGAAGGCGATTTACCGGCATCGGGCCGCCATTGAAGGTAGTCGCCCGTCCATTCAACCCGGTTCCAGTCTGCTTCATCCAATTTCCCATCAATGCTGAGAGAGGACCCTTCAATCTTCGAGGTGGAATACTGTTTTTTCGGATAAGGGGTTTCGGCCTCTTGCGAAAAAGCAAGGGAAAACTGAAATAAAAAAAAGAACAAAAGTGCGGGTAATTTCTGCTTCATTTTTGGTGTCTTGTCGAGTTAGTTCAAAAAGAGAAAGACAAAGACTTGTCCAATTGGTTGCTGGGATCAATTTTTTCAAATCCCAGCTTGGAACTTCGGGAAAATAGGTTTTTTTTAGCGATTAAAATTTCAATGCTCCCCTCCGCAAAAATTTTATTTTTTGAAAAATCCTAAACGTGAAAGATTTTGAAAACTCTCACCCTAAGATTGCTGCAAATAAGACTAAAATTTGTAATATTGGGTGCCAGTTCGAAAAGTCATCCTCCATCGTTTCCCTTAATGACTCACTGACCATCATTGACCCAATATTTTCTAATCATGACAGTTTCCAGAAGAAATTTTATCAACAAATTCACCGGCGCATCCGCTGCCTTTGTCACTTTGCCGTTTTTCAATTCCCTATCCGGAAAATCCTTTATGAATGCGCTGGAAAAAGTGGCTTACCGAAGCCCCGAAGATTGTGCCACCGAAGAAGACTTTTGGTATTATGTGCAGCAAGCCTACACCGTGTCAGCTACGGTTACGAATTTGAATAACGGGGGAGTAAGTCCTCAACCAAAAGTAGTACAGGATGCCGTCGAACGGTACAATCGCCTGAGCAATGAAGCGCCCTCTTATTACATGTGGCGGGTGTTGGATATGGGCAGAGAACCCTTGCGGGAAAAACTGGCAGACCTGGCAGCTTGTTCCGCCGAAGAGATTGCCATCAATCGCAATTCTACCGAGGCATTGGAGACCGTCATTTTTGGCTTGCCTCTCCAAAAAGGGGACGAAGTGGTTTTGACAAAACAAGACTACCCAAGCATGATAAACGCTTGGAAACAAAGGGAAGTCAGGGATGGCATTGTCCTGAAATGGTTGAATTTCGATTTTCCAATCGAGGATAACGACCTCATCGCCAATGCCTTCGTCAATGCCTTCACCTCAAAAACCAAAGTGGTTCACATCACCCACATCATCAATTGGAACGGACAAATCCTTCCCGCCCAAAAAATCGCAAAAGCTGCCCATGAACGAGGTATCGAGGTTCTTGTCGATGCTGCCCATTCCTTTGCGCATTTAGATTACAAAATTCCCGATTTGGACTGCGATTATTTTGGCACGAGTTTGCACAAATGGCTCTGCGCCCCATTCGGTAGCGGCATGTTGTACGTAAAAAAGGAAAAGATTGAAAAATTGTTTCCCCTTTTGGCCGGCCCGGAACCGGATAGTGATGACATTCGGAAATTCGAGCATTTGGGTACGCGTTCTTTTGCCATCGAACAGGCTATCGCCAACGCGGTCGATTTTCATCAAATGATTGGTTCGGAAAGAAAACAAAAACGGCTGCATTATTTGAAATCTTATTGGACCAAGGCGGTGAACGATATTTCCGGGGTATCTTTTGGCACCTCACTGAATCCCGAATTTTCCTGTGCGATTGCCTTGTTGCAAGTTCAAAATAAGACGCCGCAGGAAGTCGGTCAGTTTCTTTTCCGCAATTATAAAATCCACACTGTTCCAATCAATTGGGAGAACATTCACGGGCTGCGAATCACCCCCAATGTGTATACCACCACCAAAGACCTCGACCGTTTGGTGAAGGCTATTCGGGAAGTGGCCAGCTAGAAATGGGTCCTTTCTGGCAATTAAAAATGGAGACCACCCCGTCCTCGACCTGCCTTCCTTTTTTTATCATCTTCGCTTTTGTTGATAAAATGACAAAAGAATTCTGCTGCATCCTGTAGGATAAACTTATATTTGCGCTCGATTTTTAATACGGCTTCCCTTTGAAATGGCTGGTTTGAAATCAGAAAGGACAAACATCTGTTTTCTGAAAAGCCAGCCGTTCCATTAGTTCTGCAGTTCAAACTCCGAATCAGAAACTTTGACCTCTTTACAAAAGCCGCTTGGAACCAACTTTATATGAAAAATTTTACCCTGCTTATCTTTTCTTTCAGCTTCCTTCTCGCTGCATCTCTGACAGCGCAAAACTCGGGAAGCGTTCGTGGCAATGTGTTCGACAAAGATACCGGCGAGCCGATTATTTTTGGCACTATTCGGCTCGAAGGCACTTCCCTGGGGACCATTACCGATGCCGATGGTTTTTTTAGCTTGGGAGGCATTCCCGTTGGAAATTATACGCTTGTGGCAAGCTATGTCGGATTCGACAGCCTCGCTGTAGAAGTGGATGTGGCAGCCAAAAGAATCGTTTATGAACGATTGTATTTGAGCCCAAGCAGCATAAATTTGGGCGTGGTGAACATTTCAGCGCGGAAAGAAAAAGCGCGATCTGATGTCCAGATTTCAAAAATAACCGTCACTTCCGAACAGATAAAATCATTGCCTGGAACCGGAGGGCAGACCGATGTCGCCCAATATCTGACGGTGTTGCCGGGTATCGTTTCTACTGGTGACCAGGGGGGGCAAATTTATATCAGAGGGGGATCCCCCATTCAAAACAAGATATTGTTGGATGGAATGACCATTTACAACCCCTTTCATTCCATCGGTTTTTTCTCTGTTTTTGAAACCGAAATCATTCGGACAATGGATGTCTTGACGGGTGGCTTCAACTCCGAATACGGGGGCAGAATTTCCGCCATCATCGACATCAAAACCAGGGAAGGCAACAAAAAGAGGCTGAGTGGCTTGGTGGCTGCCAATCCTTTTCAGGCAAAAATCCTGCTGGAGGGACCCATAAAAAAAATGACCGAAGAGGGTGGTAGCACCTCCTTCATCCTGACTGGCAAGCATTCGTATATTGACGAAACTTCCCCCCACCTCTATTCCTACGCAGTGGATAACGATTCTTTGGGCTTGCCCTACAAATTCACGGATTTGTACGGCAAATTGTCTTTTGTGACCTCCAATGGCAGTAAACTCAATTTGTTCGGTTTCAGCTTTAGCGACAACGTGAATTTTGACGTGGCAAATGTAGATTGGAATGCATTTGGAGGAGGAACGAATTTCACCTTAATTCCTCCAAATTCCAACCTCATCATTGGAGGCACTTTGGCTTTTTCGGATTATAAAATTAATATGATACAGGCTGACAATAAGCCTCGAAACAGCAGCATCACCACCTTCAATGCGCTTTTGAATTTCACCTACTATGGCTTGCATAATGAAGTCAAATATGGCTTCGAGTTAAACGGATTGAATACGGATTTTAGGTTCAAAAACTTTTTGGACAATACCATTCAGCAGGAAGATTTCACTACGGAAATGGCCGGCTTTATTAAATACAAACAAAAACTGGGTAATTGGATTATTGAACCGAGCATCCGGTTCCAGTTTTACGCTTCCCAAAGCGAGTCTTCCATCGAACCTCGCATTGCAGCCAAATGGAACGTCACGGATAATTTCAGACTAAAACTTGCCGGTGGGCTTTATTCTCAAAACCTCATCAGCAGCATTGACGACCGCGAAGTGGTCAACCTGTTTGTCGGATTCCTTTCCGGCCCCGAAGAAAGAATCAAAAACCCGGGAAAAGACAATGGCTTTGCCAGCAACCGTCTGCAAAAAGCGGTGCAGGGCGTATTTGGCGTGGAGGTCGATTTGCTGGATAATCTGGAACTAAATGTGGAACCCTACATTAAGCACTTTACACAACTTATTCAGATCAACCGAAATAAATTAGAAAGCACCGACCCAAATTTTGTGACCGAGGATGGCGATGCCTACGGGGTGGATATATCCCTTCGTTACCAAACTAACAACCTCTATCTCTGGGCAACCTATTCTATTTCCCGCGTGGAACGGGACGATGGTTTTCAAACGTTCCCAACCATCTTCGATCGCCGGCACAATATCAATTTTTTGGCGACCTATAATTTCGGACAAAACCACCTTTGGGAAGCAGCTTTGCGTTGGAATTTGGGCTCCGGATTTCCGTTCACCCTCACACAGGGCTTTTATGAAAATTTTGACTTTAAAGATGGCATTTCGACCGATGTCCTAACCGGAAATGGAGATTTAGGGGTCGTTTTTGATGATAAACGGAATGGGGGACGACTACCCTATTTCCACCGCTTGGATGTTTCCTTGAAACGAACCATTAAACTTTCTAAATACACGAGCATCGAGGCAGTGGCCAGCGCCACCAATTTGTACGATAGAGATAATATCTTTTTCTTCGACCGGGTTCGTTTTAAACGAGTCAATCAACTGCCAATTCTTCCGAGTTTTGGCGTTACCTTCAAATTTTGAGGCAAATAG
>CAZJYF010000023.1:0-18074 GCA_964549665.1 uncultured Saprospiraceae bacterium | reverse complement strand
TTTTGGATTATGGAGAGGGCTTTTCCTTTACCACCTACGAATCGTTTAAAACGGTTGACGGTATTTTGGTGGCCGAAAAACGGCACGGCTACACCGTCAACGCACAAAAGGAAGTGGGGCGTCTTCGAAGTATCTACCGGAATGAGGAAATGCAATTTGATGCTCCTCTGGCGGATAGTTTATTTGTGCCCTTGAATTGAATTTTTGGGATTATGGAAGAGACAAAAATCCTCCTGGCAGGTGTTGGCAATGAATTGAAACAGGATGATGCCTTTGGGATTGCTTTTGTTCGCCAATTTGAAAAGCGGGAAGAAGTTCCGGCCCAATTAAAGATAATGGAGGTCGGCATAGGGGGCATTCACCTGGTACAGGAATTACACAGTGGCTACGATATTTTAATCATGGCAGATGCGGTGGAATGGGGCGCTCAGCCTGGAGAAATTTATTTTCGGGAAGTGGAAAGTATCACCGATATTGGAGAATTGCCGCTCGACGAGAAACGGGCTTTTTTAGCCGATATGCACTACACCAACCCTTCGCGGGCGTTGATGCTGGCCAAAGCCTTGAAAGTGTTGCCCGAAAAAGTTTACGTCCTCGGATGCGAAGCCGCACAACACGACGATTTTGCCATCGGAATGAGCAGGCAGGTTGAAAGCGCCATTCCGAAAGCTATCATAATATTGGAAGACTGGCTAAAGAAACTGTAATCAATTCAAAATCAATAATTATGAAAGAAAGTATCAAACCTTCCGTTCGTCAGCAAACGCAACAGCAGCAAAAGGGAAAGATTCCCTGGCTTTTTGGTTTAGAAGTTAAAGATTTGGTACATCCCGTCACCATACGCCGGATGCATATCCTTTACACCGGAATTGCCCTTTTGGTAATCGGCGGAATTGGATATGCCTTGTGGGACAACTATCTTCGCCAACCCACCGGAGTGGAGTTAGTCGGGCAAATGATTTCTGCGTCTGGAGGAATGGGAGCGTGGAACGCCATTAAACAAGGGCAATTTAAGAGGACGAAGAATTTATACAACGAGGCTGGGGAGTTGCTGGAAACCAAGACGGAGACTTTTTATTTCAAAAAAACCAATGAAGGACTAAAATTGCAGGTCCATACGTTCACCAACGACGGCGAAGATGTGTGGATTGGGAAAGATAAGGATGGCTATTGGGCTTCCCAAAATCAAAAATCGGTGGACCCCGTGCTGACGGCAAGAGGTTTGGGCATGATGTGCGATTCGAAATGGTGCGAGCCGCTTTGCGCTACCTCGATGGCTTTTTACCGCTTTTCCATGCCCTTCAAATTGACGGATTACGGAGTACTTCCGGAATTAGCGGGCACCGCAACATTGGACGGCAAAGATGCTCAGGTATTGGATGTCACCTACATCCCCGAAGTTGGAAAAGACCGTTGGGTTTTCTATTCCTACCCGGAAGACCACCTGATACGCAAATTGGAATACCACAACAAATCGGATAAAGGCGATTCCCGCCCCGAAGAAATTTACTGGTCCGACTACCGCACAGAATACGGCATTAACTTCAGCCATAAATGGACTCGCTATTGGAGTAACGGGAAGGTCATGGATGAGTACATTTATTCCGATGTGGATTTTCAATCAGGACTGGCCGATGATTTTTTCAAACGCCCGGAAGGGGAGGAGTGGTTGACGGCGAACGAGTGAGCTTTTCTTATGCAGAGAGTTGTCTCAAAAGAATCGGTTTTCTGAATTCCAAAAATTTGCAAACCGGGTCTTTTAGGGCAGCTCTTTTTTAACAGCTTTCCATATTTTACGATCAATTTTTCACCCGTTCATCGAAGGGAAGATGGGCACAAGAGGCAAATCAATCTGAGACAAACCCTTCAAAATTTTCTCTGTCAATAAATTGGATTTGGCTGTTGGGATAACTTTCAATGAAGGCTTTGGGGATTTTCTTTTTGCCGGTTTTCCATTTCATTTCATATGCAGTCAATTGCCCGTTGTATTCTTCGAGGTAATCAATTTCCTGCTTATCGTGGGTACGCCAGAAATAATAATTGGGATTCATTTGATGCGTCTGGAGGAATTTCAGTCTTTCGCAAATCAAAAAATTCTCCCATAGCGAACCTTTATCACTTCTCAATGTCATGTCCTGATATTGCTGAACAATACTGTTTCGAATCCCGACATCATAGAAAAAGATTTTATTAGCTTTCCTGATTTCCTTCCTCAAATTTCTACTGAAGGAGCGTACTCTGAAAATCACAAAAGCTTTTTCCAACAAATTGATATACCTTTCAACTGTTCGCCGGTTGGTTTGCAAGGCATTGGATAATTCATTGAAAGATACTTCACTTCCTATTTGAAGGGCTAGTAATTGGAGTAATTTAAAAATAACATCTGCCCTTTTGAGATTCTCGAATTCCAACACGTCTTTGTACAAATACCGGCTACTCAAATCGTCCAACAATACCCGGGCATTCTCTTCATTGGCCAACACTATTTCCGGATACATACCATATTTCAAGAGGTTATCCAATTGGGCTTTGCGTTCAAATGGATTAAACAAATCTTCCAATTCCAGATAAGACAAAGGATAAAGGATAAATTGGAGTGCCCTTCCTGTTAAAGGTTCGGCGGTTTGGTTGGCAAGGTCAAAACTGGAAGAACCGGTAGCTATCACTTGCAATTTTGGATAGGTATCTGCGAGTAATTTCAGTACCCGCCCGATATTAGGAATATTTTGAGCCTCATCAAAGACAACTATTTTTTTATCTCCCAGGTATTTTTTCAAAAGGGTGGGTTCCTCCTGTGCAAGGGCAGTCCTTACCGATTGGATTTCACAGTTGTAATAGCCATCTTTCTGCTTGTATTTGGTGAGTAAGGCTTTGACTAAGGTCGTTTTCCCAACTTGTCTTGCCCCGTAGAGGATAATAATTTTTCCCTTGAACAGCCATTTTTCAATGATGGGCTGAATGCTCCGATTTATCATATTTATGCAGTTTAATACACAAATTTATATAAAATCGTGCAGTTAGCTACACAAATTAGTGAATAAATCATTATTCAATTCACCTCTAAGCCATCCACAAAAGCTTCCATGACCTGCACCACTTTGGCGTTTTTATCATAATCCATAATAGACAAGCCCTTCAAATCCGCATTCGTCACCTGTTCATCGAAAGGAACAATGAGGGCAAGGGGCAAATCTATCTTTTTACAAAACGCCCGAATTGCCTGCTCTTCTTCTTCATTTCTGACCTTATTGGCGATGGCTTCTACCTGTTGAATGCCCAATTGTTTGGCCATATTGGCAAACCTTGAAGCTGCTTCTAATGAACGATAATAGGGTTCCAACACGGTGTACATTTTGTCCACATAGCGGGAAGTGCCCCGTTTCATATGCTCTAAAGAAGCTTCGGTATCCAACACCATAATTCGATTTTCCTCCGAGGCAAGGGCGGAATGAATCAATTCTCTGACCACCGTGTGCGCGCCGCACATGCAGCCGGTTCCCGCTTGTTCTGGCTTTCCGACCATCAGCAGAGTGACGTTATTGGGCCCCTGCTGACCATAGGTTTCCAATATTTCGGGGAATGGCATTTTGACCTGAAACTTCCAGCCACCATCGGGATTTTCAATTCTTTCGATAATATCGGTGCTGAGGGAGGGCGGCAATTTAACTTCTTTACCGATTCCCAACAGGATGGAAAGGTTGGGGTTAGGGTCGCCGTCGATGGCGAGCACCTGTCCGCATTTCTTTCCCAAAATTCGGCACAGCGTGCCACTTATGGTCGTTTTACCAACACCCCCTTTTCCGGCGATTGCTATTTTCATGCTGTTTGATTTTTGAGTTGTTCGGGAATTAAAATTTGAATGAAAAGCTGTCCAAAAATAGCAAAATTGTGGCAATTTAGGTGTAAATCATATATGGATACTTTTGTCAAAATGTGTTTGACGAACAAAGGAAAGATGCCGTTTTGGTGGCTTAGCCTTTGGAAAATTATTTTTCAAAAAATATTTGGTCTGTAGTCTTTTTCCAAAATCTAAAAGTATTTACATCAATGGGAGAAAAAAGTGGAGCTACTTAATAAACCATCTATTAATCGGGGTATTAGCTTTCTTGGGAAAATCACTTTATAAATTACGAAAAAGGGCATCCTAAAAAGGATGCCCAAATATTATGGCTAATTTTCACTTCTACTTTTAAATTTATCGAACAAAAGCGAAGGCTCTTCTTTTCGTGCTAAACAAGGAGCCGTATTCCATGGAGTTTAAAGAATTTTCGAAAACTAATTCATCGCTATCGAGGTGGAGGATTTTGGCCACATTAGTCGCCTTAATTTTTCCTGGATGATCCTTCTCTTTTTGATGGAACAGCACATAATTCCCGTCCTTAGACACTTCCCAAGTTCCCGTTTCCGTCACCTGGATGGATTTATTTCCGTAGCTTTTTTGGTAGGTTCCATCTGCTTCCATTTTATAATCGAGGAAAGCTCCGTCCATCAATTCCGTTGACCCAAACTCGTAGTCCGTTCCATCTATATCAAAGGGATAAGTGGCGCTAGTCCATTCTCCCGACAGGGAGGTCTTTAATTGGCTTAGTTCTTTGCTTTTGCGCAAAGGATGAAAAGTCAGATAGCGTTGCTTTTGCGTCAAAACATCTTCCAGTAAAATCCCCTGGCAGGTTTGTTTCACTCTTAGAAAGTACGTTTTTTGACTTTCTTTAGCCGTCCACAGCAGGATGGCGTCGTCCTGAATTTCTTCGATTTGCCAAAAAACTGTTTCGAAGTTCACCCTTCCTTTTTGTCCGAAAACGATAAGGTCGGCTGAGCCGGTTTCATTAAATTGGATTTGGATGAATTTGCTCGTTTCAGGTTCTACAGTGGTCCAAACACCGTGGAGCAAGTCCAATTTAACCCGCTCGGCAGCGGTTAAAGAAATCTTAAAATTTGTGACCTCCTTTCTGCATCCTTCCAGCGCAGTGTCCGGGAGGCTTTCTGCAGTCAGGTTCGCCGAAACTACAAGTACAATTGCGATGGCAAAAAATGATTTCATCAGAATTAAATTTTTTTATCTTCCATGAAAAATGTGATAGTTCTGTATAGGTAAGATATTTATTAGAAAGACAAAACTAAATTTCAAAAGTTGCATATGCAAGTAGTCCGGATTATCTTCGAGTATTTCTCGACCAAATAGGAGATATGTCCAACTAAATTGCGTCCAAAATGTGACTTCCTTTTTCAATTTTTTTGACCGCCAATCCCAAAAAAATTAATTTGGGTTTAGAAGAAGATTCATCTTTCACCTTTGAGCAAGGGATAAGGTTGGAACCAAAGCACAATTAGCAATCGCTTAATCGGGATTCGCCTGAAAATTTGGAGGCTGGTTATCAAAGAATTACTTTTGAAGTTGGGGTAATAAAAAGACAAACTATGCTCATCAAAACCAAAGGCATTGTTTTCAATTCCAGAAAATATTCCGAGACCAGTTTGATAGTTGATATTTTCACGGAGGAGAAGGGCCTGCGTTCTTACATCATCAGCGGGGTGCGGACTAAAAGGGCGAAGGTAAGCCCCAGCCTGCTGCAGGCGATGTCATTATTGGAGATGGTCGTTTATCACCGGGAAGATAAAACATTGACGCGCATCAAAGAGATTAAACCGGACTATGTTTTTAAAAGCATCCCTTTTGATGTGCGAAAAGGGGCGGTGGGTTTGTTCATGGTGGAGATTGCCAAAAAGACCCTTCGCGAATCGGAAGAGAACCCCCGCTTATTCGAATTTCTGTCTTCCACCTTCAAATATCTGGACGAAACTACTCACCCAATTTTCAACTTGCATCTGCATTTTTTATTGAAACTTTCCGGCTTTCTTGGATTTTTGCCCGAAAGCAGGTATAAACCGACCCAATCATTTTTCGATTTACGGGAAGGTGTCTTTGTGAACAATCCACCCCTTCACCCACATTATCTAAAAGAAGATTTGAGTCTTTTGCTCAATCGACTACTTCGGCTTTCGCAAGAAAAAAGCCACGAGTTAATGATGAGCCGGGTGCAACGAAAAGGATTGCTGGAACAATTGTTGGCTTTTTACCAATTGCACATTGAAAACTTCCCCTCCATCAATTCGCATTTGATTTTGGAGGAAGTATTAAAATAACGGGGTCAGTGGTCATTTTGCCAGCTGCCCTTGATGGCGTAAAGTCGTGATACAATTGGCTAATTGACTGGAATTCAATTATTTTGGGAGGGTCATTTTTTTGAATTGTCCTTTTCATGAATTGCAATCCTTCTACCTTGAAAGTGGCATAATATTTACGACTTTTAGTTTATATCATAATTCTTTTTAATCGGTTAATCTTGAAAACGTCGAAAGAAAGCAAGACTATGAGAATATGGATTTTTACCATTCTGACCGGTCTTTTCTTCATCCATTTTGCTCAAGGCCAAATGTTTGAAGATGCTTCTGTATTGACTCATGCGGACCAAATGCCCTATTTCGCAGGTTGCGAAAACCTTGAAAATGGCACGATTGAAAAGCGAACTTGCTCTAACCACCATTTGGTTGCCTTCATTTCGGAGCATTTAATTTATCCCGATTCTGCCAAAAATGCTCAATTGGAGGGCATTGTTTATATTTCTTTTATCCTTGACGAACTCGGTAATGTATTGATAACCAGAATATTGAAAGACATTGGGGGCGGATGCGGACTGGAGGCTCAGCGCGTCGTGTTAAATATGCCTCGTTGGCAACCCGCCGTTCATAATGGCAGGGCAGTGAAAGTGAAATTAAACCTTCCCATTCATTTCTCGCTGCATGACCAAGAAACAGATTTGGGTGAGGGATACACTATTAGTTGGGGTGACGTGAAAGGTAAGGAGATTTCGACAATTCAGTTGAGGAAAAACCTTGCGGGAAGAATTTCCGTTCGCAATGCCCTTGGGGAAACCCAATTTGTCAATGAGTTGATTTTTACGTTTGAAAAAAAACGAAAAATAATCAATGCTAAAAGCAGGGGCAACATTTCGCGCGAGTTGATGAAAGTCGTGAAGAAAGCAAAAAGGGGAGGCACCTTTACCATCACTGCTATGCTTCAGGATTCAGGCAAATTCTTCTATGTGAGCCGATCTTTTAGGGTGGTAGAATAAGCGGGCCAAAGAATGGAACTGTCTTGTTGTTAATGTTTTTTCCGCAATAATTCAACGAAACGCCACACATCCTGAAAACTATTGTAAAAAGGAACGGGGGCTATGCGAATGGCGTTGGGTTCCCTCCAATCGCAAACCACTCCGTTTTCGGTGAGGTAATCAAATAATTCTTTACCGCCCTGGTCGGCCAAAATAGACAACTGGCAACCTCGCTCCGCCGGATTTTTAGGATTGATAATGCGGATGTTGGGTCCATTTTTCCCCAAATCTTCCAACAGGAATTCCAGGTAGCCTGTCAGTTTCAGGCTTTTTTTCCGGAGAGCGGTCATTCCAACTTTGTCAAACATATCCAAGCAAACTTTGTGGGCAGCGTAGCTTAAAATTGGCGAGTTACTCAATTGCCAGCCGGCAGCTCCTTTGATGGGGCGAAATTTATTGGGCATCTCAAAGCGGGTTTCCTCCTCGTGCCCCCACCACCCTGCGAAACGGGGCAAATCGGGTTTGTTGCTGTGGCGTTCGTGAACAAAAACACCGCCCGGACCCCCTGGACCCGAGTTTAAGTATTTGTAACTGCACCATACGGCAAAATCAACCCCCCAATCGTGCAATTTTAGGGGAACATTTCCGGCGGCGTGGGCGAGGTCAAATCCCACTATTGCCCCGGCTTTGTGCCCGGCAGCGGTGATGGTGGGCATGTCGAAAAACTGCCCGGTGTAGTAATTGATACCGCTGAACATCACCAGGGCCGTCTCTTCTCCATGCTGTTCTATTGCAGCGAGGATATCTTCAGTGCGCAAAGTTTCTTCGCCGGGTCTAGGCTTCACTTCCACGAGGACATCCTCCGGCTGCAAGCCGCGAAAACGAACTTGACTGTCGAAGGCATATTGGTCGGAAGGGAAAGCCCCCGCTTCCAGGATAATCTTGTACCGGGTTTTATCGGGTCGATAAAAAGAAACCAACATCAGGTGGAGATTGACCGTCAGCGTATTCATCACGACCACTTCTTCGGGATTGGCGCCGACGAGATTGGCCGTCTGCCGGCTAAGAAATTTGTGAAAGCCCAACCAGGGCATATCCCCTCGAAAGTGCCCTTCCACGCCTAGTTCTTCCCATCGTTTTAATTCGTGCAAAAGGGCCGGTTTGACTTTTTTGGGCTGCAATCCGAGCGAGTTGCCGCACAAGTAAAGCGCTTCTCTTCCTTTTAACTTGGGTATATGAAATTCTTTTCGATAGTGGCGGAGCGGGTCAATTTGGTCGAGTTCTTTCGCCAGGGAAAGAGCGGAATGGTATTGCATGTTTAAACGGGTTGATTTTTGCCTGCAGTGATACCGATTTAGTATCGGTCAATCAATAACTTTACCTCTCTAAGGTGATATTTCGATTAATACTTAAATATTTTGGGCTCGCAAAAGTAATTAGACTTTTGATTTTAAAGGTCAAATGGTAGATTTTAAATTTTATAATCCCTAAAGAGTCCGGTGGGAGAGTTTTGACATGATTTATTGCTGTTGCCTTCTTTCCTGCTCAATATTCGGATTAATTTCCTTTGCTTTCCGGATGTATTCATCTCGTTTTTCGGGTTGACCGGCGTAGTGGTATGCGCTGCCCAAATTGTACAACGCATCTGCATTATTAGGCTCTAGTTCCACCGCTTTTTGGAAAAAAGCTACTGCTTTAGAGACATCTCCGTTTTGCCCGTAAGCTACCCCCAACAAACGAAGGGTTTCGTATTCGTTCGGACGCATCTCGTAGGCTTTGTGCAGGTATTGAAGAGCTTTTTGCAAATCGCCTCTTTTTTCACCGTAGTACTTCCCCGCTTCCCGGTAGGTGATGCTCATGTTGTTAAGAGCTTCCCGATAATTTGGGTCTAGTTGCAAGGCTTGTTGGTAGTACACCAGGGCATCTTCATAATTTTTTAAATAATTATTCGCATTGCCCAATAACAAATACGCATTTTTATAAGCCGGGTGAATTTTCACGGCTTCCTGCAAATGAGACACCGCTTCTTGGAGTAAGGCATCTTTCCGGTCTGCATTCTCCGGTTTGATCGCTTGGGCAATCAATTCTCCTCCAGCGGCATTCTGTAATTTGGCGCTTTTTGAGGAGGTCTTCACATCGGTGAGGAAAAGGGTATTATTGTCTTTCCAGACAAAATTGCGGCTCACCGTTTTAAAACTGTAAAAGCCTAAAATGAGGACGACCAAAGCCAAAACCGGTTTCAATTGGGCAAAATTCGTCCGCTTCTTTTTTGGTTTCCTTCTTTGGGAGAACCGCCAACCCAAAATTGCCAACACCAAGCAAAAACCAATTGAGGGCATATAGGTAAATCGCTCATTCATGTTGGTGCCCACATTTACCACCAAATTGGAGACGATTGAAAGTGTTGCCAGGTAAAACAAAATGGCATAACTCAAAGGGTCTTTTCTGGGCATGCGAATGAATCCGAAAAACCCGATTGCCAAGTAAAACAGCAAACTCAGCAGCACCTTCCAATCGCCAAAGTTTTCCATCGGAATCTGGCGGGGGTAATAGTCATGCGTTAGGGGATGCGGAAAAACAAGGAGTTGAACGTATTTGCCAAGGGTATAAGAAATTGTGCTGAATTTTTCGGCTAAACTAAAGTCAACGTATTGATTTCCAACGAGTTTCAAAAAGGGATTGTTCATCAACTCCCTGGAAGACTCTCCAAAGGACCAACCTAAAACTGCTGCTCGCATGAAAAGGAATAGCATGGCCACTAACATAAAGGGTATCGTTAACGCGGCAATTTTTTTCCAATTGGCTGTCGTAAAAAAGAAATAGGTTAAGGGGAAGATTGCCAGGAAAGTTATGGCATTCTCCTTGGAAAGGAGCGCGAAAAAAAACATCAATCTCGCCGCGATATTCCAACGCGGTTTTTTTTCGTAAAATGCCCGAAGGGAAAAATAGACGGCAGCAAGACTTCCAAGAAGGGAAACGATTTCATCCCTTCCCTTGATGTTGGCCACAACCTCCGTGTGGAGAGGATGGGCTATAAAAAGGAGGGTTACGACAAGCGCCATAAAGTAGGCGTATGAATTTTCCTCGGTGGGTTTTCCCTGCGGTGAAAATAATTTCAGCAACAGCAAGTAAAGCACAACTCCCGTCAAAGCATAAAGCAATACATTCACCATATGCCCAACAAATGGGCTTTTCCCAAAAAGCTCAAATTCGAGGGCGAACATGACCAAAGTCAGTGGGCGATATCGCCCTCCCGAGACGAGTTGGTCTTTTCCCGCCTCTTTGAAAAAGCCCCGAAAGGTGTCGTATTTTAAAATATCGCTGATGCCTTCAATTCCTTTTGTCGTGAACTCATTATCGTAAATGACGATGGCATCATCCAAGGCATAATCGTGGGTCAGCGTGTTGGCATAGAGCAAAAATCCAAACAAAAAAAGCAGGAAACAGTGAAGATGGGTATTGGTAAACCAGGCAGGCTGAATGGCGAGGAAAGCTGACTTAGGTTTCGGCACTTTTCTTTTGGATTTTGGTTTTCGTCCAGCCATCGATGGTCAAAATTTGAATTTTAAATCAATTCTTGCGAAGGATTCCAGAACAATTTTTCAAAATGTTGAACCCGGTTTTCCACTACCTTAATTCCCTCGTTTTCAAGCAATTCCTGCATCAAAGTAGGGCTTGGAAAATGATTCCGTCCGCTCAGTTCCCCCTTGCGGTTAATCACCCGGTGGGCAGGTACGGCCCCTCCTTTAAAACTTTTATTTAAAGCCCAGCCTACCATTCGAGCCGAGCCCAAAGCGAGGTAATCGGCGATAGCTCCGTAGGTTGTCACCCTGCCAAATGGTACCTGACGGGTCACTTCGTAAACTCGCTCAAAATACGTTTTCTCTTTCATCTTCTAATCAAACTATGCCTACCTTTGCCCGATAAAAAAAGACTTTTGGCGGAAGATTTTAGCTTAAAGACTTGCCTGAGTTTTAGGGTTTTTTTCAAAACTATTGGATGAAAAATCTTTTATCCTTCCTCATTGTGTCTTTTAGCTAAAATCAAAAATCCAGTAAAAATAAAATGATTTTTCATAATGATGAAAACTTCTGTTTTGGCAGGTTCCATCACCAATCTCACCGATGCCCGGTATTTTGCCGCGCGGGGGGTTGAATGGTTGGGATTTAATTTCGATGAGGAATCTGAGGACTTTATTCCGCCCCAAAGCATGAAAGCCATCATGGATTGGGTAGCGGGAGTGAAAATCGCCGGCCGCTTCGGCAGGCAAATCCATTCCGAAATTGAAACTGCCATCGGACTTCTTGACTTGGATGCCGTTCTGCTTGAAACGTTTTCTGACCTTGAAACCGCTCAAAAAATCAGGGTTCCAGTGATAAAAGAAATTGTGGTTGAAAGGGGTGCCTCCGAAAAAGATTTAACAGTTGAATTGGAAAATTATGCGCCGCATTGCGCCGCTTTTCTTTTTAATTTCGCAGAAAACGGAATTTGTTGGGACGACCTTTGTCATACAAAAGGCCTCTCCGCCGCAAAGTTGAAAGCGCTTTGCCAGCGGCATAAAATCATACTCCACATAGATATCTCGCTTGAAATTTTGAAAGAAATGCTCCCATTTGTGCAACCAATGGGCATCCTCCTCAAAGGTGGAGCCGAAGAAAAAACAGGCTATAAATCTTTCGACGAACTCGATGAAATCTTTGAATGGTTGGAGGACGTAGAGTAGTCTTCTTTGAAGGGTTTTCAGAGGTTGAGGGGGTATGGAAAGTTGTTTCATTAGGACGCAAAAAAATTGCGGGATAAATAATTTACTTATCCCGCAACTGTCTTTTTATCTTACCCTGATTCCAAAGTATTCACCGACGAACCATGGAAGTAGTATTGTTTAAATTTTTCAAGACCACATCGTACTTTTTGAACTTCCTGTTTTTGCGAATAACATCGAGGGTAACGGCATCTCCAGGGCGATAGCGGGCGATTTGTTCCTGAAGTTCAGGTACGGAATTCGTTTTAATGCCATTCACACCAATCACGACATCGCTTGGCCGCAAGCCGGCGTCCTCGGCACTGCTATTTGGATTGACATCTCTTATAAAGACGCCTTCAATTGCAGGCAAATCCAAATCTTCCGCAATTTTATCATCTACATCTGAAATGGTAACCCCCAAAATGGCACGTTGAACGACTCCGAATTCTTTCAAATCTTGAACAATTTTTTCCACCAAATTGGAAGGTATGGCGAAAGAATAACCTTGATAACCTCCTGATTCACTGATGATGGCGGTATTGATTCCAATCAAATCACCTCTGGCATTGACCAACGCGCCCCCGCTGTTTCCGGGATTTACCACCGCATCTGTTTGGATGAAAGTTTCAATCGAATAAGTTCCTTGCAGGATATGAATGTTTCTCCCTTTAGCACTGACAATTCCGGCAGTGACGGTGGAAGCCAAATTAAAAGGATTGCCCACTGCCATCACCCATTCGCCTACTTGGACCCTGTCAGAATTGGCATATTCCAGGACGGAAAGCCCTTGCGCATCGATTTTGATTAAAGCCAAATCTGTAAAGGGGTCAGCACCTAATAACTTAGCTTGATAAGTTCGCTTATTGTTCAGCGTCACCTCTATGCTGTTGCCCTCTTCGATGACGTGATTATTGGTGATGATATAACCATCTGAAGCGATTATCACTCCTGAACCCCCGGCAACATCAAAACCGCCTGCTGACCTCGTCGTGATATTTACGACCGCGGGGGTCACTTTTGCAGAAGCGCTCACAAAATCAATTGGTACTGGAAAATAAGGTTTGGTATTGAAGTATCCATCTTTGTAATTTGCAAAATGGACAGGGATGGATCTTTCTGTTTTAAATTCTTCGGATGAATTTTTAAAATTATTGAACAATGCAAGCGTGAATACTGCATTGAAAACAAGGGTAATGGCGATTACAATTCCTATTTTTTTCATAGTTCAAAGAATTTAAAGAGTTTTGAGAAGCAAGTTTTAAACGGGTTGCCATGGGAATTAGTACCTTGATCCACCCCAATTGGAAATTTTTTTAGAGAAGTTGGCAGCCTTTTAAACCGATAATTTGGTGGAATTGTTTCAAGCTTGCAATATTTGGCGAAATTTCGCTAAAAATTTTCCACAAGCATTTACAAATTGGCCAAAAAAGCCTATTTTTGTCAGCGAAAATTCGCTAATTATTTTTAACCTGTTAAATAAATCGATAAAATGCAAGATACCTTAGTCAAAACCAGCCTGCTCAAAGGGGGTGAGTTTATTATAAAAGATTCCCCTGCAGAAGAAATATTTACGCCGGAAGACATGAATGAAGAACAGCAAATGGTTCGCCAAATGGTTCGTGATTTTGTAAAGAATGAAGTAGGAGATAAGGGGGGAAAGTTGGAATGCCAAACCGAATTATTGGATAAAGCGGCTGAATTAGGGTTGTTGTCTGCCCACTTCCCCGAGGAATATGGTGGAATGCCCATGGACACCAACACCAAAACACTCATCCACGAAGAATTAGGGGGTGCAGGTGGAGGATTCACCACCACGATTGCCGCCCATACCGGCATTGGTTCGCTTCCCATTTTATATTTTGGAACGGAAGAGCAAAAGCACAAATACCTTCCGCGCTTGGCCACCGGAGAATTAAAAGCAGCTTATTGCCTCACCGAACCCGGTTCCGGTTCCGACGCTTTGGGGGCAAAAACGAGAGCCGACCTTTCCGACGATGGCAAATTTTACATCCTCAACGGCCAAAAGATGTGGATTACAAATGCTGGTTTTGCAGACCTTTTCACGGTATTTGCGCAAGTTGACGGAGATAAATTTACAGGAATCCTTGTGGAAAGAAATTCGGAAGGATTGACCTTCGGTGCAGAAGAAAAAAAATTGGGAATCAAAGGTTCCTCCACGCGGCAGGTGTTTTTTGAGAACGTAAAAGTACCGGTTGAGAATGTGTTGGGAGAAATAGGGAAAGGCCATCTGATAGCTTTCAACATTTTAAACATAGGTCGCTTTAATTTGGGTGTCATGTCAATGGGCGGTGCAAAAAAGGCAGTCACGATTGCCACCAAGTATGCCAACGAAAGGATACAATTCAAACACCCCATCTCAAGCTTTGGCGCTATTCAATATAAATTGGCAGAGCAAGCTGTTCGCATCTTTGCGCTCGAATCTTCAACTTACAGAGTCTCTAATTTGATGCAGGAACGGGAACATGCCCTTTTGGAAGAGGGATTGAGTTATCCCGAAGCTCTTTTAAAATCTGCAGAAGAGTACGCCATTGAATGTGCCATCATCAAAGTGAATGGCTCAGAAGTAGCCGATTACGCTGTGGATGAATTGGTTCAAATTCATGGGGGCTACGGGTTCTCGGAGGAATATCCCGCAGCAAGGGCCTACCGGGATTCCCGAATCGGAAGAATTTATGAGGGAACGAACGAAATTAACCGCTTATTGACCGTCAGCATGTTGATGAAAAGAGCCTTAAGAGGCGCTATTGATTTGACAGGACCGGCCTGGGCAGTGCAAAAGGAATTGGCTTCAATGCCTGGTTTTGAACAACCGCAGGGAACTTATGCCGCCGAAAAGAAGGCCTTGAAAGATTTTAAAAAGATTATTCTGATGGTCACGGGGGCTGCTGCCAAAATGCAAATGGACGGCAAGCTCAACCTAAAAGAAGAACAAGAAATTGTGATGAATGTCGCGGATATTATGATTGACGTCTTTAACGCTGAGTCACTTTTGTTGCGGGTAGAAAAATTGAAAGACAAGCTGGCGAAGCCCGCTTCACAGGAAGATTATGAGGCTATTCTAAAGACTTTTTTTACCGATGCCAGCGCGAGAATTCACAAAAATGCCAGCGATGCTCTGGTCTCCTTTGCGGAAGGAGATTTGTTGAAAACATTACTTATGGGCTTGAGGCGGTTCACAAAATACACGCCTGCCAATGTAAAGGTCGCCCGGAGGAAAATTGCACGAGCCCTAATCGAGGCTAATGAATATTGCTTTTGAATTTTGTACGTTGACTAAACTTGATAAAAGTCTTTTGCCGGTTTGGCAAAAGGCTTTTTTTTTGGCATCCCAGCCGGTAAGGTAGCACAAAAAGATTTCCTCCTCTTAACGCAAAAACCTTGGATTGTCCCAAAAAAAAATCCGGCAAAGGGAAGACCACTGCCGGATTTTTTGTAGAAAGATTCTCAACTATTATTCACCGCCTATTTTGTAAATGGTACCTGTGTTTGGAGCTGCCTGAACTTCTGTCCTGCGATTCTTAGCTTTGTTTTCATCAGAATCGTTAGGAGCAACGGGTTCGTTTTCTCCTTTTCCAGAAACTGCAAGCTGTTCCGGGCCTACGCCTTTTTTGATTAAGCGGCGCACCACTTTCATGGCTCTTGCGACACTCAAATCCCAGTTGTCCTTGTAAGCGGCACCTTCAATCAATTGTTCATCGTCCGTATATCCTTCAACCAGAACGTGCATATTCGGGTTGTTTTTCAGCGTTTCGGCAAGTTGGTCAATAGCTTCTCTACCATCTTTATTAATGCGGGTAGAGCCACTTCGGTAGTTAACAGGGCTGGCTAGTTTTACAACTACGTTGCCATTAATTTCTTCAACCTCAAGGTCGCCTGCGATTGCAAAAGCATCTTTGATTTGCTTTTTCATTTCGGCTACTTGAGCATCTTTTTCTGCTGCTGCTTTTTTGGCTGCTGCCAATTCGCTTTGCGTAGCGTTCAGGTCACTTTTTAAACTGGCAATTTCGCCATTGAGTCTTGTTTTTTCAGACTCCATTTCGGCTTCCAATGAAGTAATTTTCGCATCTAATTCCTGTACCTTTTTTTGACTTGCAGCAAGTGATTCAGCCATTTTGCCTTTTTCAGCTTGTAACGCATCAAAATCCTTTTTGGAAACACAGGAGGGCAATGCCATTGCCACTACAAAGAAAAATAATAGTAATCTCAATGTGAAGTGCATGTTCATTTCAATTTAAAAGTTTAACAATGATAGAAATTTTAAAGGTCGTCGTCGTCGGGGTTCTCAGCAAAGTGAGAATTCAGATGAAAAGCAAAGGTAATAATAACGGAACTATTATTATAATCTGTTGATAAAAAGTTATTTTTAAAATAATTCGACAAATATTGATATGAATTTTTTGTTCCACATATGAATTTTTCAAATGCCAACAATTAATTTTCAGCCTGTTAGGAATGAGCGCATGCGTTGAAAATTAATTGGACAAGGGATCCATTCGAAGGTTTCCCTCTAAATAGCCTTCTTGGCATTTTCGAAGAATTTTTTTTTGATTGAAGCCCCTCAATACTATTTTTTCAATTATCATTTCCACCTGAAGTAGTCTTTATTAAAGAAAGCAACAACCGGGAATTGGAAAACCAGTCCCACTGTTCAACCATTTTCAAGCAGCTTTTTCAAATTAGAATAGAGTTCCCTTCGTTGCTTTTTGACGGAGGATTTCATGATAGCAAGCCTCGACCGGGAGATGAGGCTATTTCCTTTTCCGGTGTTGTGTTCGGAAATAAGGGTCTTGCCGTCTTCCTCCCGGTAGCGAATCTCAAAGTCAAAACTCGAAAAATCATTTTGAAGATTGGAGGCAAACACTTCATTCATTCGATAGGAAGTTATCGTTTGCATCATAACGATATCTTTCCCATTTTCATCAAAAACATAATTGCTTTTGGACTCGATGGCTTTCGCTGTTCCCGAAACAGGTTCAATTCTTTTTAAATTCGTCACCCAAAGGTTTGCTTTGGCAGGGTCGGTTGTGGTGGTAAAGGTTTTTTCCAAAGGGGCATTGATTTGTATCGTAAGGGCATCTTAAAAGATAGGATGAATGATGCCTGCCAGGAAGAAGCATGCGATTGGCAGAAGAAGCAGAGTGACGGTTCCTCTTAGAATTTTTTTGACCATCAAAAAAGGTTGGCAACTGCAATAAACAATTAAAAACAAAATAACTACGCGGAGAGTGAGGGATTCGAACCCCCGGTACCCGAAGGTACACCTGATTTCGAATCAGGACCGTTCGACCACTCCGGCAACTCTCCAAGGTAAATTATCAGCTAGTTGTGTAAAGCAATTAATTGGGCAGCAAAAGGCACGCTAAAAAATTCTTCCACAACATTTTGGCAACTAGGCGCAAAGATAGGGAATGAAATATAAATAACTTTGCCAAATAGCAAGAGCAAAGTTATTTATTTTGCGTCCCGTGTAATATACGGAGAACGAAAGATTTCCGATATTGGAGTTTGATCATGGAGTCCACGAAGGAAAAGATACTAAAATCAGCCATCCAATTATTCAATAAAAAAGGGTTGGTCAATGTGCGTTTGCAGCATATTGCGGATGCCGTGGGTATCAGCGTTGGCAATTTGGCGTATCATTATTACAGCAAAAAAGCTATTGTTATCGCAATCGATGCGGAATTGTCGGAATTAATCGGTCCCATCATTTCCGAGAATCGCTCTTTTCCTGACCTGATGGATTTTGACGCCCAGCTCGCCCGCTATTATCATCTGTTGATGAAGTATTCCTTTTATTTTTTGGATTTGCTTGAGCTAAAAAGGGGGTACCCAAAGGTTTACCAGCGGAGAAAAAATTACATCGGGCAAATCATTCGGCAAATCGAGAATTGGTTTGAATGCAACGAAAAAAAGGGCCGGTTAATACCAGAAATCCGACACCGCCATTACCACATCATTTCTCATACCATTTGGATGATTATTACGTTTTGGATGACCCGTCCACTGGATTATGGGCATCCTGAAGAAAGCGAACGGGTTTTTAAGGAAGTCGTTTGGAGTCAGGTGCTACCTTATTTTACGGAAGTGGGGAAAATAGAATTTGATTTGATGATTGAGCGTTTACTAGACTCTTTTTTTTCAAGGCAAGGTTGAAATCGATTCCACTCTCTGGGCTGAACGGGACAAGGCGCTGCTGG
>CAZJYF010000022.1:0-18198 GCA_964549665.1 uncultured Saprospiraceae bacterium | reverse complement strand
TTTTTTTTTTTTGGTTAAAATTCTATATATTAGGATTTATTTTATTTTTTTCTTTTCCATTTCTGATTTCTAGCGATTTTAGAACTCGAGTAAGTAGCTTCTCGGTTTTATGGAGTCGGAGTCTCATTTTTTGAAGGAGGATGTTTCGGAATATATTTCAATTTTGAACAATCATGTAATTAGTTGTGGCCGACTGGGAAAAATGGATGAAGTGCGGACAACTTTGGACAAGTTTTCAAAAATAAAACCCAACACATTTGGCGATGAATTATCCATTCACCGGCAATACTACATGAACAAATTCAGGCTTTGCATCAGCACCGGAGAATTTCAGGAAGGCTTAAAAGAATTGGAACAGCACAAGGCAAGGATGAAAAAATTTGACGAGAAGCAGTTCAATTTAAACACTTTTTACCTTCAATATTTTAGCATCTACTTTGGGGTTCGGGATTACAAAAGCGCATTGGAAAGCCTGAATGAATGGCTCAAATTATCTCGAAATATAGACAGGAAAGATTTGCAAAGCCTTGCGAGAATATTAAATCTAATAATTCATTACGAATTGGGCAACACCTTACTTTTGCACTCCCTGCTGCGTTCGACCTACAGGTACCTGAATAAAGAAAACCGGCTGTTTGATTTCGAAAGGAAAGTTTTGAGTTTCATAAAAGACTCGACTAAGGTCCATTCAAAAAAAGAAATGAAAAAGACTTTTGAAACCTTGAAGGAAGATTTCGAAAAATTGTCGAATGACCCCTCTTTCGGCATTTTTCAAATGTTCGACTTAATAGCCTGGTTGGAAAGTAAAATTAGCGCCAAGTCTTTTGCGGAAGTGGTAAAAGAAAGATATCAACGGCACCTCAATAAGGCCTAAAAACGGACCTTTTTTTAAAACCAGGTTTATTGGGCACTGCGGCATTTTGTCCTCCTCGAATGATTACATCATCCCAGTTGATGAATCCCGTGGAACTCGTAGATGCAGGCACTGTTGCAAATCCGCCTTTCACTTTTCGACTTTTCAAATTGCCAATAGCCTGCTTGTGGAAATCTTTGAGTAGTTCTTTTTTAGTAGCCATAATGAAACAATTAAATTAACGATTGAGAATCCAACTATAAAAATAGTTTAAAAGAATGAACCTGAAAAAGCAAAAAAGCAAAAAAGTCAGTTTCCTGAATTCAAAATTAGTACACCTTTGACATTAGGTGGCTAAAATACGGGGATTTTGGTGTTTTCGCAAAATATTCACTGTCCGGGGAATTGCATAGCTTCAATTGTAATCCGCAAGTGCCATTTCAGCTTTGGAAGCGGAAATTATATTTGGTGGCGTTCCCAATAATTTTGCTCTTCGATCTCCTCTAAAATGATTTGGTAATTAAGGTAACGCAATTCGCTGATTTGACCGCTGTCAATAGCCTCTTTAACGGCGCAATCCGGTTCATCGCGATGCAGGCAATTGCCCCCGAATTTGCAATCTTTAGAATATTTAAAAAACTCTCTGAAATTATGGGCAACATCCATTGGTTCGAGGTTGTTGAAAGCCAAGGCTTTTATTCCCGGGGTATCGATTAGGGATGCCCCAAAACCGAGGGCGTGCATTTCGGCAAAAGTGGTGGTGTGCTGACCTTTGCCCGTATAGTCCGATAGCGATTTGGCCTTTATGTCCAATCCGGGTTGGAGGGCGTTGATGAGAGAAGATTTTCCGACACCGGATTGCCCACCAATGAGCGTAATTTTATCTTTTAAAAGAACTTTCAAAGACTCGGTGCCCTCTCCATTTAGGGCAGAGGTGAGCAAGACGCAATAGCCGATGCGCTCATAAATTTCTTTTAATAAGGAATAGATGGCCAGTTCCTCTTCGCCGTAGATGTCGGCTTTGTTAAAAACGATGCTGGTGGGAATATTGTAAGGTTCTGTCATCAACAAAAAGCGGTCAATGAAACCCTGCTTTAAATTCGGTTGAGTGATGGTGATAATTATTACAGCCTGGTCAATATTGCTGGCCATAAGATGGAGTTCGTGTTTTTTGCGAGGCGATTGCCGTAGTACGTAATTTTCCCGGGGCAATATTTCTTTGATGATGCCGGTTTTGCCATCGCTTTCCAACTCCAATTTTACATCATCACCAACGGCCACCGGGTTGGTCAATTTCTTCCCCTGTAATCGAAATTTGCCAATAATCCGGCTTGGCACCTCCTTGCCGTCTTCCAATTTTACGAAGTACCAACTGCCGGTAGATTTTATGACTTTTCCAAGTTTCAAATTGATTCCGATTTGGTAGGTTCTAAGGGAATGAACTTGCCCCTAGTTGTTTGAATTATTGACGTTGATATTGCATCTTTCGATTAAGAGAATGCACGGCAGCGCCCATTTCCAAAACCAAATTCGGGTCTTTTTCAATCGCATCTCCTACGACGATAATGTCTGCCCCGGCTGTAAGGTTTGCCAATGCTTTTTCGGGCGTACGAATGCCGCCACCGACGATTAAAGGAATGGAAATCGCCCCACTGACGGCTTCAACCATCGATTCGCTGACCGGTTTTATAGCGCCACTCCCGGCGTCCATGTACATCAATTGCAAGCCCAACATCTCCCCCGCCAAAGCCGTACAGACGGCAATGTCGTCTTTTTTGGCAGGGATGGGGCTGGTGTTGCTCATATAAGAAACAGTCGTTGACGTACCCCCTTCGATGAGCATGTAGCCGGTGGGCAAAACTTCCAAAGGGCTCATTTTCAAATACGGCGCAGCAATGACGTGGTTGCCAATGAGCAATTCGGCATTTCTGCCGGAAATGAGCGAAAGAAAAAGAATGCCATCTGCCCGGTAACTCA
Organism: uncultured Saprospiraceae bacterium; assembly: GCA_964549665.1. Classification (GTDB taxonomy): domain Bacteria; phylum Bacteroidota; class Bacteroidia; order Chitinophagales; family Saprospiraceae; genus CAZJYF01. Next base: position 15,368 of record CAZJYF010000022.1, on the reverse strand, counting down.
ATTGAAAAGAATTTCCCGGAAATAAAATCATCGGAATCTTGCACTGTCTCTTAATGGAAACCAAGCAATCATCCAACATATCGTTGACTATCAGGCTTCCGCCAATGAAAAAGAAATCAACTTCGGCTTCAACAGCCAAGTCCAATACTTTCTCCATATTGCCCAAACGCAGCTTGTCCGGGTCAAGAAGGACGACGAATTTCTTTTCTCCCTTTTTTTTGGCTTCCGTTAGGCTTTGATAAAGGGTCATCCTGCGAAGATAACTTTCTTCATGGAACAGTAGAAATGATGTGCCCTTTAATATTTAAAAGTAGGGAATTTATTAAAAGCCGTAGCATTGGTTCTACCATCTATTTCCACGAAATAATCTAAAGAGATTTGTTTTTATTTATACCTTTAACAAATCCCCAAATGGCTGTTGGGGAAATACTATTTGCGAAATCAAATGCCAGAACTCCTAAGGAAACCCACTATGAAAAAGCGTTGGAAAATCATTCCTGCAGGTGAATCTGAAGTCAGGCAATTGCAGGAAGCGCTTAAAATTCATCCGATTTTCTGCCAACTCCTCGTTCAAAGGGGCGTCAAAACCTTCGAGGAAGCCAAAGACTTTTTCCGGCCGGAATTATCGCACTTGCACGACCCTTTTTTGATGAAAGACATGGAAGCGGCCCTGCTTCGCCTCGAAAAAGCCATCCAGGACGAGGAGCGCATTTTGCTTTACGGCGATTACGACGTAGATGGCACGACCTCCGTCGCTCTGCTTTATTCTTTTCTGGAAAATCATCATTCTAAACTCGACTATTACATCCCCGACCGCTACAAAGAAGGCTACGGCATTTCCATGCAGGGAGTGGATTATGCCAAACAAAATGGCGTATCACTCATCATCGCCATGGACTGCGGCATCAAAGCCAATAAGCAAGTGGAAAAGGCAAAAGCCCTGGGAATAGACTTTATTATTTGCGACCATCACCAACCCGAAGGACAATTGCCCCAAGCCGCCGCCGTTCTCGATCCCAAACGAGCCGATTGTCCTTATCCGTACAAAGAATTGAGTGGTTGTGGGGTCGCTTTCAAGCTGGCTCAGGCTTTTGTCCAAAAAAATGAGTTGCCCTTCGAAGCCTTGACCGAACTCTTGGATTTTCTGGTAATTAGCATCGCCAGCGACATCGTTCCGATGATAGGCGAGAATCGGGTTCTGGCTTTTTACGGTTTAAAAAAACTGAACCGTACAAAACGTCCCGGACTGAAAGCATTGATTGCAGAAAGCAAACGCCAACCACCTCTAAATATCAACGACATCGTGTTCGGGCTTGGACCAATGATCAATGCTGCCGGAAGGCTAGCCGATGCAAAACAAGCAGTGCGATTGATGCTTTCCACTGAAAAATACGTCGCTTTTGAAAATGCAAGAATCCTGAACCAAAGAAATGAACGGCGCAAGGAATACGACCTGCTCATTGCCGAAGAAGCGAAAATACTGTTTCGACAATTTTCCGGTTGGCAGAAAAGAAAAAGCATCGTGCTGTACCAACCTCACTGGCACAAAGGCATCGTGGGTATCGCTGCCTCCCGCTTGGTGGAACAATTTCACCGCCCCACCATCATCCTGACCGAATCGAATGGAATGGTGGTGGGTTCGGCGCGTTCCATCAGGGGGTTCAACGTTTATGAAGCCCTAAAGGCTTGTGATGATTTACTTGTCAACTTCGGAGGGCACTTTTATGCGGCGGGGATGACCCTGGAATCAGATCAGGTCGCTGCGTTACGGGACCGTTTCGAGGCCGTCGTGAGCGAAACCATCGAACCGGATTTACTGACTCCTGAATTGGAAATTTCAGCGGTGCTTTCTCTAAAGGAAATAACACCCAAATTTTGGCACATTCTGAAACAATTCGCCCCCTTTGGACCAGGCAATCCAAGCCCCATTTTTGCCAGTAAAAACGTGCAGGACATCGGTTATTCCAAACTATTGAAGGGCGAACACCTCCGGTTGGCCGTTATGCAGGATGGTTCATCGCCCCTCTACGGGGTTGCGTTCGGAATGGGAGATTTTTTTGAAAAAGTGAAGGCCGGAAAACCTTTTCATATTTGCTACAAATTGGAAGAAAATAACTGGGAAGGACGGAAGTCTATCCAATTGATGGTCAAGGATTTAAAATTCTGAGTAATACTTCTTTCAGGTTTTAGACAAAAGAGTAAAGATGAAAGATTGTAGCTACTTAAGAGGTTGTGGAATAAGCAGGATTAAATCCGCAGAATAAATTTTGTTTAAACCTGATTTATGATTTACGATAAATGGATATTTGATTTATGATGTTTACTGTCCTGGCTGGAGTAGGCTGCCATTCAAAACAACGAACGCATTTCAAATTTTCAAAAATCACAAATCATATATCGGAAATCACAAATCCTCCCAAGCAGTTATTTTGTCTCCTTTCCGAAAACAAGATTCTGCATTTTGTGAAATGAGGGGCATTTTTTTTAGTAGTAATTTTTGACCTTTTTAAAAAAAATAATTTGTTGCAGTCCCTTTATTCGAAAATTCCACCCTGCTGAGGTGTTACGAAAGATTTCATTTTTTCGGATTCCTTGCTGAAGTTGGTAAATCCAAATTGACGCAATTTATGGAACCGTTCCCCAAATCAAAAAAAAGAATAATCATGGAAAAATCAAAAAAAATCGATGCACCACTAGCCCCCAAACCCGTGGGTTTGTATCCGCACGCCCGTAAGGTTGGGAATTTATTATTCCTTTCGGGCATTGGTCCGAGAGACCCCCAAACCGATGGGGTGCCGGGCTTGCAACGGAGCCATAGCGGCAATTACGTCGAATTTGATTTCGAAGCCCAATGCCATTCCGTTTTTAAAAATGTAAAAAGCGTGTTGGAAGCAAGTGGCGCATCCTGGAGGTCATTGGTAGATGTAACGGTTTTCCTCACCAACATGGAGCGCGATTTCAACACCTTCAATCGACTCTATGCCCAATATTTCAAAGACAATCAACCTTGCAGAACCACGGTAGGAATCGATTCCCTGCCCACACCCATTGCGATTGAATTGAAGTGTATTGCCCTCTTGGAAAGCTAGCGTTTCAAAATTTTTACCTCCAGTCGTTGATTGAAAAGTTGTTCTTCCTCCGTGCAATCCACTCCGTCAACGCAGTGATTAAGTGGATGCGATTCGCCGTAACCCTTGCCGGACACGCGTTCCGCTTTAATGCCTTCTCTCAGAAGATAGCTTTTGACTTGTTCCGCCCGCTGGATTGACAAGGCGAGGTTGGCAACATCATCTCCGGGGCTTGCCGTATAACTTCCGATTTCAATTTCCACAGTTGGATAATATTTTAAGACCATTACTAATTTATCCAAAACGGCTGTAATATTTGGGGTAAGTTGGTAGATGCCTTCGTCAAATTGAGCCTGGTCCAAGCGAAATCGCTCCCCCTTTGCCACTTGCCCGTTTTCTAATTTTTTTATGAAATCATCGAAAGAAAAGAGGGTTCCTTTTCCGGAAGTAGTGGTTGAAGAGGTAAAATTGGTATCGGGAATATCCAAAATTTGAAATAAAAAAATATCGTCGTCGCCCCCCATGCGGGCGGAGGAAAGCAAGCCGCTGGGGTGGTCTTTTGAAAGGAAAATGGAGATGTCATCCATCGGGCTGTTGATGGGGCTACCCAAATTAACGGGTTCTTCCCAATTGCCAAATTCATCTTGTTGGGTCACAAAAATATCGAAGCCGCCGAAACCCGGGTGCCCTTTTGAACAGAAGTACAATTTGCCGTCGTTGTCGGCAAAAGGGTAGCCTTCGTGAAGGGGTGTATTGACCAAAGCACCGAGGTTTTCCGGCCGTTGCCAGCCTTCCTTTTTTCGTTTCGAAACCCAAATATCTGTGCCGCCCTCGCCACCGGGTTTGTCGGTTACGAAAAAAAGCTGTTTCCCGTCGGGGGAGATAGCCGGGTGCATATAGTTGTATTCCACCGAGCAAAAGGGCAACTTTTTGACATTCTTCCAGCGACCTCCCTCCGTGCTTTCCGCTTGGAACAACTGCATATTGTAAAGGTCCCGCTTACTTGCTACGCTACCATTTCGGGTGAAGAAAATTTCCTTTCCATCGGTGGTAAAAGATGGATTGCCCGTGTTTTTATTTACTTCGTTCAGTTTAGCTGAAAAGAATTTCGGTTCGCTGAAAGTGGTGTCCGAAGTCCGTTTGCTAAAGTAAAGATTGATGAAATCGCGCCCCGTCCAACCCGATTTTTTTTTCATCAACTTCAGCCCCGGGTTCCGGTCGGAAGAGAATACGATGCCGTCTTTCCAGAAAACAGGGGTCGAATCGTCGGCATCTGAATTTTGCGGAAAGGCTTTCATCTCCACGTTTGGGAAATAGGGTCGGATGGTCTTTACGCGGTCGCAGGCAGCCGCCATCAATTTGCCTTTTTCCTCGTCTGGTTCAAGAACCGAATACTTGAGAAACCACTTTTTGGCTGCTTCGTATTTGCCATTGCTCATCAATGCCTCCCCGTAGTAATAATAGGTTCGGGATTTGGCTTTGTCATCCGCAACAATTTCGGCGTACAACTGCTCGGCTTCCTCCATTTTGTGATTCATTCGGTAGCAATTGGCGAGTTTCGTTTTGACAGCCAGGTTATTTCTTTCTTTCAGCGCCTCCCGATAGAGTTCTGCCGCTTCCGCAAAACGGTTTGCTTTGTAGAGAATGTTCGCCTTGTGCAGCAATTTGGATTGGGCAGTCAAAGTAAACCCCAGAAATACGAGCAGCATCAAAACAACTGTTTTCATGGAATTTCTCTTTTGAATAAACCGAAGGGAAACGGGAAAGATTTTCAAAATCTTTCCCGTCTGGTTTTCTTATGGTTTGGGAGAAGGCGCTGGAAAGCGTTGGTACATAGCCCTCAACCTCGAATTTTCTTCCGCCGCTTTTATCTCATTCATAAATTGCAGCAGTTCGGCATCCTTTTCCAAAAGTCCTTCTTTGGAATCCTCTTCCGCACCATCCAATTGCCCTGAAAGCGCAGCGTGCAGGTTATTGATTCCGGCCATAGCCGCATACCTTCTAAAGGGAGGCGAACTCATGTTGATCGCAATACTTTTCATTTTTTCGGCGGCAGCCAACATGGTTTCGGAGTCGGCAGAAGCGGCAAGCTGCGAATAATCATCGATGAACGTAATAGCATTGAACCCATTTACTTTGCCCCAATTTTTTTCAAAAAAAGGAAGGTATTGTTGCTCCCCTGTTTGGAGGTATATTTCGCCAATTGCACTGAGAATTTCGCCATTATCTTCTCCTTCCAAGTTCTTGGCGATTTCAAGCGCAGCAGGTTTGTCGAGTGCTATCAAGGCTTGCAGTCCGGAAGAGATGACATTGTAGGCAGAGTCTTTTTCAATCGCATTTTTGGCAATAGCAGCATATTGAACATCGCCACTTCCTCCCAATTTTTCGAGCGCTGCCCCTCGAACCCTTGTATTGGGGTCATTTTCAGCAAGTTCAACAATCGTGGCCCAATCTTCTCCAGCGGGCGAATAGCTGTCCAAAGCCAAAGCCCGAAGGACCCAAAAATCGTCTTTCAAGGCTTGTCTGAAAACTGCTATGGCCTGCGAATTGTCGCTGTCCTTCAAGGCTTTCAATGCCTCGTAGCGGTCGAGAAATTTGGGGGCATGTTGGTATTGAAAGATGTATTCTTCGTCGGTTTTGTTTTCCGTTTTCTCACCCAGAAGAATTTTATCAGCATCGAAGTTGACGAGTTTTGGTTTTTGGGGAGCGTCGAAAGTGAAGGTCTGTATGCGTTCATTTACCCGTACTTCATGGCGAACTGCCTGTCCACTTTCATCGTAAATGTCAATGGCTACGGGTAATTCAAAAATGGCGGGCATCTTGTCGGGATTCTGGGTTTGTTCGACGGTTACGCTGACGGTTTTGGCGCCCTCATCGTAATGATAGTCAATCTTCAAATCCGGCTGCCCCTGCTCGAAAAACCATTGATTGAAGAACCAATTGAGGTCTTCTCCACTCACATCTTCCATGGCTAGTCGCAACTCCTGCGCTTCGACATCGGAAAACTTATTGTCGGTCAAATATTTTTTCAGGCCCGCAAAAAAGGCATCGTCGCTGAGATAGTTTCGAAGCATATGCAAAGTCAAGCCGCCCTTGTTGTAGCTGTGTCCGTCAAACATATCCTCCTTGTCGTCATACCCGAAATAGATAAGGGGATGAATACCCCGACGAGCTGTGGACAGATAGCCTCTCAACTCGGTCATCAAATGGTAATCTGCCGCATCTTTCCCATATTTATGCTCCAGCCACAGGTACTCGCTGTAATTGGCAAAACCTTCATTCAGGGTGAGGTTTGACCAGCTTTCGCAGGTGACGTAGTCACCGAACCAATGGTGGAACATTTCGTGGGCAACCACATTTTCGTTGCTCTGATTGTTCATCAATTCACGCTTGGTGCCTTGCATAAATTCTCCGAAAATAACCGCCGTTGTATTCTCCATCGCCCCTGAAACGTAATCGCGAACAACCACTTGGGCAAACTTTGGCCAAGGATATGGAACCCCCAATCTTTCCGAAAAGAAACCCAGCAATTCAGGGGTATGGGGGAAGATGTCTTTTGCATATTTTTCGTATTTCGGCTCCACATAATACTCCACCGGCTTGCCATTCCATTCGTCTTCGACGACCGCATATTCTCCAACGGCAATCATAAACAAATAAGGGGCGTGTGGCAAATCCATTTTCCAGTAATCGGTGCGGGTGCCGTCTGAGTTCTCGGTAGAAGAGATCAACAGTCCATTGGACAACGTCTTAAAACGGTCCTGCACGGTGAGATACATTTCCTCCGTGCAGCGCTCGTTTGGCTTGTCGATGGTGGGAAACCAACGGGAGTTGTTTTCCGTCTCGCCCTGCGTCCAAATTTGCTGCGGTTTGTTGCCTTCCTCTCCTCTTGGGTTGATGAAGAAAAGCCCTTTGTCGGAGGTAATAGCCGCGCTGCCACCACTTTGGGAAGGGCTTGCCGTATAATCGATGACGAGTTTATATTCCTCCTCCTTTTTAAATTTTCTGCCCAGATGGATGGTGATTTTGTTGCCGTCGTAATCGTACTTTAAAGGTGTGTCTGCACCTTCCAGCGTAATTTTGTGAAAATCAAAACCTTTCGCATCCAAAATGGCTACATCGGTTGGGTAGAAGTAAGGCCTCAGGCGGAGAGTTGCAATTCCCAACACTTGTTCCTTTTCCCAATCGAAGCGCAGATCCAGTTTGGTATGTATCAAATCATTCACTCTTTTGTGGCTTGGGCGATAAGTCGGGAGATGATATTCTTCGGGCGTTTTCAATTCCGTGGGTTTGGGTGCTTCAACGACCAACGTGTCTAAATTTCTGGTTTCGGTTTCTATAGGCGGGGTTGGCACGGCAGTGAGGGACTGCTTGGTTTTACAACTCAAAAAAAACAATCCGCTAAGGGCAATTACAAAAATTCTTTTCATTGTTAAATTTTTTAGCAAGACATTAGTCCTTATTCTGAAATTGTTTCCAAGGGGTCATGACCCCTTGGGTAAATGGTTCCTAACAAAATATCCTAGAATAAACTCTATTTGATGACAAACAAAAGCGAAAGATTTCTAAAGGCCAATCATAAAATGTGTTACAGCACTCAATTAACAGTTGCGAACCCCAGAAAAAATCACCCACCCTTTCGCACATTTTTTTCCAAAAAGGTGTGCAAAGATAATGACAAAAGTATTACTCCCTAATTCAATTCGTGCTATTTAGCCGGCGGATGGTGACACAATGCTCGAATAATGAGTAAATTTGATGCGAATCAAAAAAATCTTTATGAATCGCTTGTTACTTCTTTTCACGGGTCTTCTTTTCACTGCTTCTTTCAAGCTGACAGCCCAAGTGCCAAAAGTGACGGGCGTCTTCCCGCTAAACCAAACCATCCATGCACCTGCGGATGCTGAAATCATCGTCACCTTCGAGGCACCTATTGCCCCATCCTCGGTAGATGCCGTTTCTTTCAAAGCTTTTGGCCGTTGGTCGGGGCCGGCAAGCGGCTCGGTTACTTTTGAAAACAACAATACCGAGTTGCACTTCAAGCCCGACGAAGCTTTCTTTGCCGGCGAGTGGGTGACGATTTCGCTTTCCAAAGGCATCCGCAGTGCAAGCTCCGAAAATTTGGTGAAAGGCTACGCGTGGAATTATTGGATTGCCACCACCGCCGGCACTTTGAATCAAACTTTTAAAGAAAAAATCCTCCTCGAACTGCCGGGAGAAGGATGGATTGAAACCTACGGCGCGTATGCCGGCGATTTGAACAACGACGGCTATTCCGACCTCACCGTTGTCAACGAAAATTCCGACGACCTGCGCATTTTGCTCAATGACGGGCAGGGCAATTACCCCACTATGCAGATTCACAACACTGGACAAAGCAGCCCAAGCCCTAACGAAGGCGCCGATTTCAACAACGATGGTGAAATTGACCTGGCCGTCAGCACCGCCCACGGCAATGAACTCCGGGTTTTGATGGGCGACGGGCAAGGGAATTACACCAGCATGGAAACCTACTCCACCGGGCAACACGCCCGCGGACTCGCCGTTGGCGACTTCAACGGCGATGGCTGGGACGATATTTTTATCACCAACCGGATTTCCGGCAATTTATCCCTTTTTCTCAACGAGGGCAACGGCAGCTTTTCCTCTTCGACCCTCGACACACCCGGCAACGGTGAGAGCGCCTGCGCCGTGACCGATGCGAATAACGACGGCATCCCCGACGTTTTCGTCGGCATGTACGGCAGCCGCGAAATCGCTCTGTTGTTGGGCGACGGAGAAGGCGGATTCAATCTTTCCGATATGGTCAGCGTGCAGGGGCAGCCGTGGATGATTACGACTGGAGATGTCAATGGAGACGGTAACGCAGATGTCGTTTCCGCAAATTCTACCGGAAATGTGACAGCTGTCGTTTTCGGTGACGGGGAAGGCGGTTTGAGTGCCCCTGACCACTACACCCTCGACAACGCCAATTTTCAACTAGCCATCGATTTGGGCGACCTCGACGGCGATGGCGATTTGGACATGGTGACTAGCAACTACAGTTCCGCAACCTACACCGTTTTTGAAAATGACGGCAGCGGAACCTTTAGCGTGGCGAACCTGATCGAGGGAGATTCCCTCGCATCCTGCGCTATTTTGCACGACCGGGATAACGACGGGGACCTCGACATTTCGCTTACTGACGAAGGCAAGGACCTCGTCTTGCTGTACGACAATTTCGACCCCGCCGTCGCGGTTGAAGAAGTAACCGAAAAAGGAAAATTTGAACTGGCCGTTTATCCTAATCCCCTTTCTGCTACCTCTACTATTCAATATTCCCTTTCGGAAAGAGCCTCCGTTCGATTGGCGATTTACGACCTTACTGGAAGAGAAATTCGGCTGTTGGCAAACGAAAAACATACTGCCGGAACGCATCAAATAACTTGGGACGGGAAGGATTTTGCAGGGCGGAAATTGACTGCCGGGGTCTATGTTTTAAGCCTCGACGCAAATGGGGAAATGGTGTCGAAAACGATTTCTGTGAAGTGAATGACTGCTGCTTTTCAAGAATTGTTGTCATCGGCGGTAATAAAGTTGCAGTCAATCATTGGAAATCTTTTAGTTTTTTATTCTTAGATTTAGTTGTTTTGCAATGTCCAAATTCAACTCAATATTAACCAACGTACCTACGAATCAACAAAATGAAATTTCAATCCACTATCCTCCTTCTTTTTATTTTTCTTTTAAAAATAAATGCCCAAACCATCACTTGGCAAGAACTAGCCCCTTTACCTGAAAAGGTGACCAATAATGCGGTCACAGCCGCAACGGTGGCCGGCATTCCCTACGTCTATTCTTTTGCGGGAATTGATTCCACAAAAGCTTGCGGCAGGCCGCATTTGCGCGCTTTTCGCTACAACACAGCGGCAAATGAATGGGAGTCTATCGAGCCCTTGCCCGATCCTTTGGGTGGAAAAATCGCAGCGGCAGCCAGCACGGTGAAAAACAAAATTTACATCATCGGGGGCTATCATGTGGCGAACAATTGCGGCGAAACATCTTCCACAAAAATCCACATTTTCGACCCGGAAACGAATGCTTATCTGCCCGATGGAGCGGATTTGCCCAAAGCCATCGACGACCACGTTCAGGCTGTTTGGCGGGATAGTTTGATTTATGTGATTACAGGTTGGAGCAACACCGCCAACGTGACCAATGTGCAGATTTACAATCCTTTGACGAATGAATGGACGGCGGGAACGCCCGTTCCGAACAGCAGCGATTGGAAGGTTTTCGGCGCTTCCGGCACGATCGTCGGCGACACGATTTATTTTGCGGGCGGCGCGGGAAATTGGAACGGCAGCACCTTTCCCCCAACTTCTACTTTCCGAAAGGGCATTATCGACCCGGCTGACCCGACTCAAATCGTTTGGGAGGCCGACGCGAACCCCTCCGCAAGAGGATACCGGATGGCGGTAACGAGTTTTCAGGGGAAAGCCTTGTGGTTTGGCGGTTCCACCGTGACCTACAACTTCGACGGCATTGCGTACAATGGTTCCGGCGGGGTAGCCGCTTTGGACAGAGCGTTGGTTTTCGACCCCCAAATTGATTTTTTGAATCCGATTTCCGGTTTGATTCCAAAAATCATGGACCTGCGCGGCATCGCCAAAATTTCGGATAAAGAATTCATCCTCGCCGGCGGAATGAAGGAAAATCAGCAGGTAACCAACCGCGTCGTCAAAATCACAATCGATGACTTGACGGCTACAAAAGAACCTGAATTTCAGGAAGTTAATATTTTCCCAAATCCCGCCGACAGTTTTTTTATAATCCAAAAAGAAGGATTTTTTAAGCTTGAAATATTCGACGCAAGCGGAAAAATTATTTTAAAAAATGAAGTCGCGGGCAATAAGCGGATTGATATTTCGAGCCTTCCTACCGGCTCTTACAATCTTCGTATTTTGAATAAAAATCAAGTCATCGGTTTTCAAAAATTGGTGAAATCATAACGCGAGACTGTTCAATAAAATGCGTCAGTGGTACAAATCCTAAATTATTGAGACCATTAGGTGTTGCCTCGGCGGGAGGAGGATGGGGGAGGGGGCGAGGTGATGCCTGATGGCCGGTATTCAGGCATCACCTCGTTGCCCTCCTGCAAAACCACCCCAACGAGGCAACACCTGAATACCCGTCAAAAACTGAGGAATGGAACACTTACCGCAATGAAACGAAATGAAATGACCAAAAAAGAAATAGCCATAAAAATTGTGAATGAAATGTATGAAAGGGATGCTTTCAGCCAATGGTTGGGCATCCAACGGCTTGAAGTAGGTGAAGGACACTGCGTTTTGAGAATGACGATTCGCAAAGAAATGCTCAACGGCTTTGGCATCGCCCACGGCGGCATCACCTATTCTTTTGCAGACAGCGCCTTTGCCTTCGCCTCCAATTCGCACGGTAGAAAGTCAGTTTCCATCGAAACCTCCATTTCGCACACCAGTCCACTGAAAGAAGGCGATGTCATCACAGCCGTTGCCAAACTGGAAAATCTGAGCAACAAACTCGGCATCTACCGGGTGGTGGTAAAAAATCAGGAAGATAAAGTGGTTGCCTTGTTCAAAGGGACCGTTTATCGAACGAAAAAAGAATGGAGGGGGAATGCGGGTAAACAGCCCTTTTAAATTTTAAATTTATCATTTTAAATCTTACATTTTACTAATCACTTCGCCCTTTCTATCTTCGCGCCGAATTTTTCAAAAATCGACCTAAATAGAATTCCATTTTGGCTTTGAACGCTCGACTTTACAAGAAACCTAGGGAGTCTAATGTCTAAAATCTTTTGTCTGAAATCTAAAAAACATTCATGCCCAAAGATAGCTCGATTCAATCCGTTCTTATAATCGGCAGTGGTCCCATCATCATTGGTCAGGCTTGCGAATTTGATTACTCCGGGTCGCAGGCGGCGCGGTCGTTGAGAGAAGAGGGAATAGAAGTATCGCTCATCAATTCCAACCCGGCAACGATTATGACTGACCCGGTGACAGCCGACCACGTGTATTTGCTGCCTCTCGAAGTGGAAAGCATCGTCCAAATTTTGGAAGAGCGGAAAATCGATGCCGTGCTTCCAACGATGGGCGGGCAGACGGCTTTAAACCTCACCATCGAAGCTGGCAAATTGGGTGTTTGGGAAAAGTATGGGGTGCGGCTGATTGGGGTAGATTTGGATGCCATCGAACTGACGGAAAACCGGGAGTCCTTCCGCCAACTCATGGTCAGCAAAGGCTTGGGCGTGGCGCCTTCTTTTATCGCCAACTCCTTTCTGGAGGGTAAAGAAGCTGCCCAGAAAATTGGCTACCCTTTGGTCATTCGCCCTTCTTACACTTTGGGTGGAACCGGAGGCTCATTCGTTCATAAAAAAGAAGAATTCGACAATGCCTTGCGGAGGGGCTTGGATTCGTCCCCTTCACACGAGGTGTTGGTTGAAAAGGCGGTGTTGGGTTGGAAAGAATTCGAGTTGGAACTGCTGCGCGATGCCAACGACAACGTCGTCATCATTTGTGTGGTGGAAAACCTCGACCCGATGGGAATTCACACGGGTGACAGCATAACGGTTGCGCCGGCAATGACACTTTCCGATACGGCTTATCAGGAAATGCGGAATCAGGCCATCCTCGCGATGCGTTCGTTGGGAAGCTTCGCCGGTGGCTGCAATATTCAGTTTGCCCTCGAACCGGAAACGGAGGAGTTGATAGTCATCGAAATCAATCCTCGGGTATCTCGCTCTTCCGCTCTGGCCAGCAAAGCGACGGGCTATCCAATTGCAAAAATTGCCGCTAAACTCGCCATTGGCTACCATTTGGACGAGTTGAAAAATCAAATCACGAAAACGACCTCCGCTTTCTTTGAGCCTACCTTGGATTACGTCATCGTCAAAATGCCGCGCTGGGATTTTGAAAAATTTCTCGGTTCCGACCACCGGCTTGGTTTGCAAATGAAGTCGGTCGGGGAAGTGATGGCCATCGGTCGCAACTTTCTCGAAGCCCTTCAGAAGGCTTGTCAATCCATGGAAAACAACCGGATGGGGCTTGGCGCGGATAAGAAGGAATGGATACGAACAGAAGATATTTTGAGAAGGATGGAGGAGGCCAGTGACGACCGCATCTTCCGCGTCAAAGATGCCCTGAGACTGGGTGTACCGGAAAAAACCGTCCATAAACTCACCAAAATTGACCCTTGGTTCATCAAGCAATTCAAACGCCTCGTGGAGATGGAAATGCAATTGATACGGTACAACGTAGCGGAAGATTTGCCGGAGTCCTTTTTCAGAGAATTGAAGGAAGTGGGCTATGCGGATGCTCAAATAGCCTGGCTATTGCGCATCAAAGAAGAAGAGGTTACGCGGCAACGCAAAAAACTAGGCATCCTCCGGACTTTTAAAATGGTGGACACCTGTGCCGCCGAATTTGAAGCGCAGACACCATATTATTACTCTACCTTCGATGAAGAGAACGAAAGCATTCCTTCCGATAAGAAAAAAATCATCGTGTTGGGTTCCGGCCCAAACCGGATAGGGCAGGGAATCGAGTTCGACTACTGCTGCGTACATGGCGTGTTGGCAATCAAAGAATGTGGCTTCGAGGCCATCATGGTCAACTGCAATCCGGAAACGGTCTCGACGGATTTTGATGTGGCCGACAAACTCTACTTCGAACCGATTTTTCAGGAACATTTGGAAGAAATTATCGAACTGGAAAAACCGGAAGGGATCATCGTGCAATTGGGGGGGCAAACCGCCCTGAAACTCGCCGAAGTTTTTTACAAAAAGGGCATCCCCATCATCGGCACGAGTTTTCACAGCATGGACCTGGCCGAAGACCGGGGTTCCTTTTCCGGCCTATTGAAAGAACTCGACATCCCCTACCCCAAATACGGCGTCGCCCAAACCGCTGATGAAGCCCTCAAAATAGCCAATGAAGTAAACTACCCCGTCCTCGTTCGTCCTTCCTATGTGCTGGGTGGGCAGCGCATGCGCATCGTCATCAATGACGAAGAACTGGAAACCCATGTGCTGAGTATCTTCAAGCATATGCCCGACAACAAAGTGCTGATTGACCAATTTCTCGACCGCGCCAAAGAAGCGGAAATCGACGCCATTTGCGACGGCGAACAAGTCCACATCATGGGCATCATGGAACACATCGAACCGGCGGGTATCCATTCCGGCGACAGTTCCGCCGTTTTGCCCACTTACAGCCTCTCGGTCGGCGCTGTTCAAACGATGGTCGAATACACCGAGAAACTTGCCAAAGCATTAAAAATAAAAGGGTTGATAAATATTCAGTTTGCCATCAAAGGCGACAAGGTTTACGTCATCGAAGCGAATCCACGCGCTTCCCGCACGACGCCTTTCATCGCCAAAGCCTACAAGGTTCCGTATTTGAATATCGCCACCAAAGTGATGCTCGGCACCCACAAATTGAGCGATTTCAACATCAAACCGCAGCCAAGCGGGTTTGCCATCAAAGTGCCCGTCTTTTCATTCGATAAATTTCCAAATGTGGACAAGAATCTAGGACCTGAAATGAAATCTACGGGCGAATCCATTCGCTTTATACGAGACCTGAGCGACCCCTTTTTCCGGAAATTGGACAATCAGCGGTATATGTATTTGACGAGGTAGCCTGGTGCAGTAGGCAATTGGTAGCGCTTTTGCTCATGCCTTTTGCTCGTGAGGATTTGCAATCCGAAACGAATTTGAATGCTCGTCTTAGACGAGTACAATAGTGCGTTTCGGATTGCAAATCCTCACGAGCAGCGTTTTATTTGGCATCTAGGTTTCAAATATCGATTTCCATGAAAACGGGGCAATGGTCTGAATGAACGGCTTCTTTGAGGTGGGAAGTTTCTAATATTTTACCTTTTAAATTGTTCGTCACCGATTGATAATCGATGCGCCATCCTTTGTTGTTTGCCCTCGCATTGGCGCGATAAGTCCACCAACTGTATTCTACTTTATCGGGATAAACCTGCCGGAATGCATCCGTGAAACCATTCCCGAACCACTTCGTCATCCAAGCTCTTTCTTCCGGCAAAAAACCCGAATTTTTTTTATTTCGAACGGGGTCGTGAATGTCCATCTCGGTGTGCGCGATATTGTAATCGCCGACGATAATCAGTTTCGGGCGTTCCTTTTTCAGTTCTTCAATCCAGTTAAAAAAATCATCCAAAAATTCGTACTTGAAGGCTTGCCTAACTTCTCCACTTGTTCCGGAAGGAAAGTAGCAATTCAAGAGCGTCAAGTCGCCAAAATCTGTGCGT
>CAZJYF010000021.1:0-18354 GCA_964549665.1 uncultured Saprospiraceae bacterium | reverse complement strand
GATGCTTCCTGGCTCCCCCTGTGTTTGAACACTACTTTGGCTGGAAAGAGGGAATGACAGTTCCTAATCTCCGGTTTATTGATGTTGAAAACAATGAATTTGAGTTGTATGACATATTAGACAAAGTGACAATCATTGATTTTTGGTTTATCGCTTGCAAACCTTGCATCAGGAATAAAAAATATTTAAAAAGTTTTTACAAGCAATACGACATCAATATTTTGAGTATTTCTATAGACGACCGCTCTTCTGCGGTTAAAAAATATGCAAAAAAAAATGGGTTGATGTGGTATAATATTCAGGATAATAACACATATAAAAATAGATTTAAAACCCAAATTGGGTATGGAAATAGTTTTCCAGATTATTTTTTAATTACACCTGATAAGAAAATAAAAAACATTTATACATCAGGTGGAGATATTGGAAAACTGGCTGTAGAACTTCAGATTTACTTTGAAAAAATAAAAAAATAAAAAACACTACAGCAAATAAATAAGGTTTCATAGGGCGCGTTGCGACCATCATACGAGATAAAATTGAAGAGAATTCCCACCAATTGTTGCACCATATTTTTTCGCTTCGCTCCAATAGGAAACTGAAAGCAATCCTGGCCATGGCGGAATCCCCTATTCTCTTCAATAACTGAAAACTTTGAACGTACGAAATTATCCGCAGAGCGCTCTGGAATTGTTTCGACGGCATTGCCATGCACGTTTTTGGTGAATGCGGTATTAAGAAGTTTAATAATAAACTACGGACTGTAAAAAAATCTAATGAACAACCAAATCAAAATACCTTTTTTGATACTAGTTCTCGTACAAGGATTGCACTCCGTAGAAGAGTATTTTCGGCAGACTTTGGGACGTATTTCCACCGGCAAGATTCCTAACCGTACTCGTTTCTGAAAATCTCGAAACCGGTTTTTTAACAATCAACATTGGGCTTTTTATTTTCGGCATATGGTGCTGGCTACTCCCAGTGCGTAGGAATAAATCCTTTGCTAGAGGATTCATCCGGTTTTGGATTATTGTCGAACTAATCAATGAAGGAGGGTATGTGCCAGGACTAATAACTGCTCCGGTTCTTTTGATTCTGGCGATTTTTTTGACCACGGCATTGCGAAGAACCATTCGGTGAATGCGTTTTTGCCATTCATAATACTGCCCGAGAATTAGGAACGCCCAAAATTATTTCCAACCCCATAGTTTAAAATCTTAAGGGGTAAGCCAGAAAAATAATTTTGGAATAATCCGGAAATATTGCTCCAACCCGAACGATGGTGCTTGGTCCTTCACAAAATCACTATTCGATTCCAGTCTTTATTTGCTTTCCAATCAACAACTGCCATGCATTTCACACCTATTAAGAGTGAATCTAAATAAATTAAAAAATTAATTTTTTGTTAAAAATTCTTGATGAATGTTATCTTTGCGCCGATAGAAAAATAAGGGTGTATTTTTTTTTATTAACGCCATAATTTGATTACTAAACGACCTGTGAAATGATATATAAACCCTTGGTTAGCAGGATATTAATATCTTCCCTTACCTTCCTGACATTCTCACTGACCGCTCAGGAGGTTGACGTATATGCGGGGAAAACGCTTTTTAAGAATCAGTGTGCAGCCTGCCACAATAAGAATATGAAGGATGCCCTGATTGGGCCTCCGCTTGGAGGAACCCAAAATCGTTGGGCTGATTATCCCCGGGAAGATTTGTATTCCTGGGTGAGAAATTCTCAGGCTTTGATTTCTAAAGGACATCCCCTTGCCGTCCAGTTTTGGGATAGCAGTAAGCCGATGGTGATGACTAATTTTCCTGATTTGACTGACCATGAAATTGAGAACATTTTGGGATACATTGATGCGGTTTACACTGGAAAGCCGGTCAGCCCAAAGGTCAAGACGGTAGAACAAACCACCAACGTAGCAAAGCCGGAACAGGAACAAGCCAAATCCCTGACCACTCAAGAGGTTGACATCGATGCCGGGAAGACACTATTTAAGAATCAGTGTGCCGCCTGCCACAATAAGAACATGAAAGACGCCATGACGGGGCCAGCCCTTGGAGGGTCCCAAGAACGTTGGGCTGATTATCCCCGGGAAGATTTGTACGCCTGGGTGAGAAACTCCCAAGCCTTGATTTCAAAAGGACAAGCCAGGGCTGTTCAATTGTGGAATGACAATAAGCCGATTGTGATGAATAATTTCCCTGCCTTATCCGACCAGGAAATCGAAAATGTGCTGGGGTACATCGATGCGGTTTATACGGGAAAATTGGGAGGACCGAAGGTTGCTCAAGGCGCCCCGACAACGGGCATCGCTGTTCAGGAACCCGAGACGGATAACACTTTATTGTTTGTCGTTCTTTTTGTCGTCTTAGTTTTTCTGGCTATCGTCCTTGCTCGCATCGTTTCGAATCTCAACTACATGGCTCAGGTTCAGGCTGGCGATACAGCGGCAAAACGAAAAACATTGTCCGAAGTTCTCACCAGTAAAGGCGTCATCAGTTTTGTCATTTTTGCTTTGGTGGTTCTCGGTGGATTTACAACCGTCAACAATGCCATCAATTTGGGACGCCAAAAGGGTTACATGCCCGACCAACCTATCAAGTATTCCCATGCCACTCATGCCGGATTAAACAAAATTAACTGCCAGTATTGCCACGATGGGGCCCGGCGAAGTAAGCACTCTATTATTCCTGCAGCCAACACCTGCATGAATTGTCACCGCGCCATAAAAAAGGGATCAAAGTACGGGACGGGCGAATTGACTAAAATTTTTGCCTCTATTGGCTTTAACCCAAACACCGACCAATACCTTTCCGATTATGACAATTTGAGCAGGGAAGATGTGGAAAAAATTTACAAAAAATGGATTTCCGATGAGTACGTCAAAGACAATGGTTCTTTGGGTCCAGAGGGGGAACGGACAGTGGAGGAACAATGGAATGGCATCGTAAAAGCCTTAACTGACCCCGAAAACGGAGACAATAAAATCCAAGGACCCATTGAATGGATAAAAATCCACAACCTGCCCGACCACGTTTTCTTCAGCCATGCCCAGCACGTTTCGGTGGGCAAAGTTCAATGTCAACAGTGCCACGGAAAGATTGAAGAAATGGAAGTCGTCGCTCAACAATCCCCTTTATCCATGGGCTGGTGCGTGAACTGCCACCGGAAAACCAACGTCCAGTTTATGGACAATCCCTATTATGAATCCTTTCCGTTGTATCACGAACAAATGGTAAAAGGAGAAAGGGACCACGTCACGGTGGAAGAAATCGGAGGTACCGAATGTCAAAAGTGCCATTATTAAATTATTAATACGTCATCGAATAGTTTAATTCAAATCGAAAATCGAAAGATGAAACATAAAAATAAAGAAATTTGGGTCGGGGCAGAACAATTGGAAAGAGACCCCGCCTATCTCGAAACGATGAACAAAGAATTTGTGGAAGTGCCCATTGTCGAGCAACTTTCCGACGACCGTTCTTTGTCCGTTGAAACAAGCCGAAGGGACTTTTTAAAATATCTCGGTTTTGGGTTAGGTGCAGCGACGGTAGCTGCCAGTTGTGATATTCCGGTAAAAAAAGCAATCCCTTATATCATAAAGCCGGATTCTATTGTTCCGGGAGTAGCCACTTATTATGCCTCCTCCTTCATTCAAGGTGGGGACTATTGCGCCGTTTTGGTAAAAACACGGGAAGGACGACCTATCAAAATTGAAGGCAATGCCCTTTCTTCCATCACCAAAGGAGGCACGAGTGCGCGAGCACAGGCAAGCGTTCTGACCCTCTATGATACAAATCGCTACCAGAAACCAATGCACAAGGCCGGCAATGCATGGAAAGCCACTTCTTGGGAAGAATTGGATAAGGCAGTTGCCGGAAAATTGAGCAGTGGTTCCCGAATTCGCATTGTGACCAACACCCTTCTAAGCCCTACCTCCAAAAAAGCTTTGGAAGAATTTACCACCAAATATCCCAACGCCAAAGTAGTCACCTACGACGCTGTTTCCGCTTCTGCTATTTTAGAGGCGAATGAAGCCTCTTTTGGCAAAAAGGTTATTCCCAACTTCCGGTTTGACAAGGCAGATGTCATCGTCAGCTTTGGAGCCGATTTTTTGGGCACCTGGATTTCGCCAATCGAATACGCTCGGCAATACGCCGAAAACCGCAGAATCGCAGAGGTGAAAAATGCCAAAATGTCCCACCACATTCAGGTGGAAAGTCATATGTCAATGACCGGCTCAAATGCCGACAACCGGATTTTGGTCAAACCTTCCGAACAAGGAGCCGCAATAGCCCATTTATACAATGCCCTTGCCGGTGAACTGAGCATGCCCACCATTTCAGCGCCCAAAATTAACGCGACGGCGGCAACGGCATTGAAAAAAGTAGCGAAAGAACTGGCCGCCAAAAGAGGGTCGGCTTTGGTCGTTTCCGATAGCAATAATGTAGGCGAGCAAGTCTTGGTAAATGCGATGAATGCGATGCTCGATGCACTTGGCAATACGATGAGTTTTGCGAACGCTTCCTTGCAAAGACAAGGGATTGACCATGAAATTCAAGGATTGATTAAAGAAATGGATGGCGGTGGCGTAGATGTCGTTTTGGTTTGGGGCGCCAACCCTTCCTTCGATTTGCCAAATGCGGATGAATTTAAAACGGCTTTCGCCAAAGTTGCCTTAAAAGTCTCCTTTGCGGAAACGCCCGATGAAACAGCAGCCCTTTGTGATTACATTGCCCCTGCCAACCACTACCTCGAAAGCTGGGGCGATGCCGAACCAAAAGAAGGACAGTTCAGTCTTATCCAGCCTACTATCGCACCCCTTTTCGACTCCCGGCAGGCGGAAGAATCACTGCTTCGTTGGGCCAATAGTAGTAACCTGAATTTAGAAGCCGAACAACCCTATTTTGAATATTTGAAAGCGAGATGGGAAACGGAAATGTTTCCTCATCAAAACGAATTCCTGACGAAACAAGCTTTTTGGGACAGCAAATTGCACGATGGCGTTTTTGAAATTCCGTTGCCCTCCGGTTCCGAACCGAAATTTGCCGGAGATGTTCGTTCCGCAGCGCAGAAAATAAATAAACCTGCCACAGAAGGTTTGGAAATTTCGTTTTTTGAAACGGTGAATTTGGGGGCCGGGCAATATGCCAATAACCCTTGGTTGCAGGAGTTGCCGGACCCGGTTACCCGCTGTGTGTGGGGCAACTACCTCGCGGTTCCGATTGAATTCGATGGGGTGGGCAAATTTTACGGAGCCGGTCAATTCAAGAACCTGAACGGGAAAGAAGCTTATGGAGAAGCAGACAGAGTTTCCGTCGATATAAATGGCATCCAGGAAAACGTGACGGTGGTGCGGCAATTCGGACAAATGAGGGAGACCGTTTCCGTTGCCCTTGGTTATGGCAGGCAAATAGTAAGCGAATGTGGCAAAAATGTTGGAACAAATGTTTTCCCATGGTTGTCAATCGACCCCAATGGCAACACACAATATTACGCAACCGGCTTTACCGTTTCAGAAAAGGTTGGAACAGAAAGTGAATTTGCCTGCGTGCAATATCACCACACAATGGGCGTGACCGCAGAAGACGCCAAAACCAAAGAAACTTTCAATGCGGATGAAGCTGCCCTGGTTTTTGGCGGTTATGGAATGGTAAAACACGGATTTCAGGGTTCATTGACCGACCGAACCATTATCAGTCGGACGAACCTGACAGACCTTTCCGAATTCGTAGATGAACTCCACGAAAAAAGAGCCGAATTTGAGCACCTCAATCAACAAACGCTCTATCCATACGACGAGTACAAAAAAGAATTTTACGACCAGGGGCACCATTGGGGTTTGCATATTGATTTGAATTCCTGCACCGGCTGTGGCGCGTGTCAAGTAGCTTGCGTTTCTGAAAACAATGTTCCCGTCGTCGGTAAATATGAAGTTTGGCGGCATCACGAAATGACTTGGTTGCGGATTGACCGCTATTTTTATGGCGATTATGAGAATCCGAATGTCGTTTATCAACCGATGCTTTGCCAGCAATGCGACAATGCCCCCTGCGAGAACGTCTGCCCCGTTTCAGCAACGGTGCACAACTCCGAAGGGCTGAATCAAATGGCCTACAATCGCTGCATCGGCACCCGCTATTGCGCCAACAACTGCCCTTACAAAGTGCGCCGATTCAATTGGTTGGATTATACCACTGCTGATATGTTCCCGATTAATCAACCGGACATTAACCACGAGGCTTTGGCCTTTGGTGCAGATAATTTGACCCGCATGGTGCTCAATCCCGATGTCACGGTTCGTTCCCGTGGGGTCATGGAAAAATGCAGTTTTTGTGTCCAACGAATTCAGGAAGGAAAATTGATAGCCAAGCGGGAAGGGCGCAAACTGAACGAACACGATGTCAAATCGGCTTGCCAAACGGCCTGCCCGACGGGCGCCATCACCTTCGGCGACACGAATGACAAGACCAATGAATTGAATAAAAAATTCGAAAACCCACTGAATTACATGGTGCTGGAAGAGATAAACATCCGCCCCTCCATTCAGTATTCGACTCGAGTGATTAACCGGGATGAAGAACTGAGTTAATTCAGTTGACAGTTGGCAATTGAAGTTTTACTAATCGTCAAAATCATTTTAAAAGGGATTCGAAAAATCTGAAATATTTAATATGAGCGCTATCATTTCACCAGTACGATGTTTCCTAATCGAAGGCGGCAAGTCGTATCACCAAATCACAGAGGACCTCATTGGACCGACAGAGAAAACGCCAAACCGTACATGGATACTGGCTTTTATTGTAGCTGTGTCGGCCTTGTCTTTTGGCATGTTTTGTCTTATCTGGACTTTTTGGGTCGGCATCGGTTCCTGGAACTTGAACCGAACTATAAACTGGGGTTGGGACATTACCAACTTCGTTTGGTGGATTGGGATAGGTCATGCCGGAACCCTGATTTCTGCCATCCTGCTGCTATTCCGCCAAAAATGGCGTACCGGTGTGAACCGGGCAGCAGAGGCGATGACCATTTTTGCGGTGATGTGTGCCGGTCTTTTTCCCGCCGCCCACACGGGACGGCCCTGGTTCGATTTTTTCATGTTTCCCTACCCAAATACAAGAGGTCCGCTTTGGGTTAACTTTGATTCTCCCCTGCTTTGGGACCTGTTCGCCATCGGCACTTATTTCACCGTTTCTCTATTGTTTTGGTACACCGGCTTGGTGCCGGATTTGGCCTCTGTAAGAGACCGGGCAAAGGGTTTGCGCAAGAAAATTTACAATTTCACTTCTATGGGATGGACCGGTTCTGCTAAACATTGGCAGCGGCACGAATCCCTGTCCCTGATTTTAGCGGGCCTTGCAACCCCGCTCGTTCTTTCCGTCCATACCATTGTCAGTTTTGACTTTGCCACTTCTGTTATTCCGGGTTGGCATACCACCATTTTCCCGCCCTACTTCGTTGCCGGAGCTATTTTCTCCGGCTTTGCGATGGTACTGACATTGATGGTGATAACCAGAAAAGCTTTGAACCTCCAGGAATATATCACCATCGCCCACATTGAGTCGATGAATAAAGTGATTCTACTGACGGGAACCATCGTTGGAACGGCTTATTTGACCGAACTTTTCATCTCCTGGTATTCCGGAAATGTTTACGAACAATTCGCCTTTTTCAATAGAGCATTCGGTCCCTATTGGTGGGCATATTTCGCCATGATGACCTGCAATGTATTGTCCCCACAGATTTTTTGGGTTAAAAAATTCAGAACGAATGTCACCATAACTTTCGCCATGTCCATCTTTGTCAATATCGGGATGTGGTTCGAACGATTTGTCATCATTGCCACTACCATGGCCAGAGACTTCCTGCCCTCCAGTTGGAGTTACTACTGGCCCTCTTGGGTAGAAATTGGAATCTTTGTCGGGACGCTGGGTATCTTCTTCACCTTTTTCCTGATTTTCACGAGGCTTGCCCCTGTGGTTGCAGTGGCAGAGATAAAAGCCATTTTAAAAACTTACGGCGACCAATATTCAAGAGAAAAGCCAATGCACCCGGAAGTGGTCAAACAAGAGGCTGCAAAATAATAGTTCTTTAGGTTTGTGGGAAGGGTGATACAGAGTACATGACAAAAATACAATTTGAGTTATTGACTTTTGACAAGGTTTAACTATCTGGTTTTCAAGATTTTAAATTTAAGTTTTAAAAATAAACAATCATTTTCAAAAATGAAAACACAAAATAAAGAGGTCTTATTCGGTTTGTATGACGACGAGGAGGATTTGCTGAAAGCGGTAAATAAAGCAAAAGCCGAAGACTTAGACATCATGGATGTATTCACCCCTTTTGCGGTGCATGGACTGGACCCGGCTATGGGATTGGCAGAATCGAGGCTTCATATCACCGGTTTTATTTTCGGAGCACTAGGAACCTTGACGGCTTTTCTGGGGATGACCTGGATTTTCACCAGCGATTGGCCCATTATTTTTGGAGGGAAGCCGTACTGGTCTGTTCCCGCCTTTATTCCCATTATCTTCGAACTAACCGTTTTGTTTTCCGCCATTGGGATGGTAGTGACTTTCTACGTGATTTGCGGCATGGGCTTCGGGGTTACCAACCCCATCCTGGATGACCGGATAACAGATGACAAATTCTGCCTGGCTTTTCAAACAAATGACCGCAACAAAAAAGAAATCGATGGGTTGAAGCTCTTTTTCAAAGCCACTGGGGCTTCGGAGATAAACTCGAAAGTAATTTGAGTTGCTGACGTTATTGGTTAAATACCTGATTTGCGAAATCTTAAAGATTTAGTAAATCTATTATTCATTGACTTTAAATTTACTAAATCTTAAAGATTTCGCAAATTGATTTCAGCTATTTTTAAAATGAAAAATATTCGAACTTTCCTTTTTGCATTGGCTGCTTTGTCGCTTTTAGTTTCTTTTAGTGCCTGTCAGCAGGCGGGCAAGAATAGCACCGGGAGTGAATTCATTCCCGACATGACCCACTCGGTCGCTTATGAAGCAAACGTTTATACGGGCTACAGCCTAAATACATTTGACGATAAAAGTTCGGTTAAACTGCGGGATTTGGATATCGCCAGAATGCCCGTCAAAGGAACCGTGCCGAGAGGCTATGCCGGAATTGGTATACTGGACCGGAATTTTGGCTCCCCCGAAGAAGCCGTTAAATACACCCTTGCCCACACGCGCCAGAGTTTCATCCCGATGACGCCGGATGGTTATGTGCCCTATTATTTCCCCGACACCGAAGAAGGGCGGCTGGAAGCCTCTGCCAAAATCCTTTACAACCCCTTTCCAATTACTGCAAAAGGGCTGTCCAGAGGGAAGGAATTGTACGAAATTTATTGTGACATTTGCCACGGTCCCAAAGGTGATGGTTCGGGGTATCTGGTTCGCGATGATGGGGCCTATCCCGCTGCGCCTGCCAATTTATTGCTCGACAAATTCGTGAATGCCTCTAACGGGCAAATTTACCACGCCATCATGTATGGCAAAAATGTGATGGGTTCGCATAAAGATAAATTATCTTTTGAAGAACGTTGGCAGGTAATCCACTACATACGTTCGTTGCAGGCAAAGTCAAAAAACCTGACCTACAGTGAAAACGAAAACACGCTGAATGCCGATTATGGGGTTCCAGCTTCGAAGTTGAATGCTGATGCTACGACGGATGCGGAGAAAGTTGAAGGCAGTGAAAGTGGTCATTGAGCCTGAAGGCACAAAAATTCAAATTTGATATTAAAAATATAACCTACGATAAAATGAATCAATTCACTTTTGACGCAAAGACGAGGAATACTTTAATGGGTTTCATGGCGCTTGGGGTGATTTGCCTGTTGCTGACTTATTTCTCCGGCGAACCAGCACAAATAAGCGCGGCCCATTTGCACACCCGCTTTTGGTCCAACTTTTTGCAAAATGCCATTTTTTTCACCGGCATAGCGTTTATTTCTTTATTCACCCTTGCCGCTTTTACGACGGCTTATGCCGGTTGGCACGTTGTGTTTAAAAGAGTTTGGGAAGCCTATTCTTTGTTCCTAGTTCCAGGTTTGATTTTGATATTGATTGTGGGTGCGGGAATTTGGGGGCATTTCCACCATTTGTACCATTGGACAAATGCCGAAGCAGTAGCTTCGGACAAAATACTTCAGGGAAAGTCCGGTTTTCTAAATAAATTTTGGTACACCTTCGGCACCTTGATTATCGTTGGCATCTGGATTTTCTTCGCCAAAAAATTGCGGCAATTGTCCGTTGCTGAAGACCATCTGACTGCCGGTGATTACTCCCTTCACAACAAGACCCGGATATTCTCAGCAATCTTTCTTCCAATTGCTGCCTATTCCAGCGCCGTGATGATTTGGGAATGGTTAATGTCAATCGATGCCCATTGGTTCAGCACCATGTTTGCCTGGTACGCCACTTCGAGTTGGTTTGTCGCAGCTTTTGCCTTGACCATCTTGACCCTCGTTATCCTAAAATCCAAAGGATATTACCAAAATGTAACCCGCGACCACCTCCACGACTTGGGCAAATACATGTTTGCCTTTAGCATTTTCTGGACGTACCTGTGGTTTTCGCAATACATGTTGATTTGGTTCGGGAATATCGGGGAAGAAACGATTTATTTTAAACAGCGGGTAGATGAATATCCCGTCCTTTTTTACGGGAATTTGATTTTGAATTTCGCATTGCCCTTTTTGATACTCCTGCGCAACACCACCAAGCGCCAATATGGAACCATGATTTTCACTTCCGCGCTGGTTTTCTTTGGTCACTGGTGGGATTTCTTCTACATGGTCAAACCGGGCGCACTCAATACGGCAAAGGAAGTCCTGGCGCAGCATGTCGGAGAACCCGCACAGGAAGCAGCCCATCAGGCCTCTTCTTTTGTGGCCGGATTTACCATTCCAGGATTGTTGGAAATCGGGACTTTGTTAGGGTTTACGGCTTTCTTCCTTTATGTCGTATTCAACCATTTGACCAAAGCATCGCTGGTTCCGGGACGTGATCCCTATTTGGAAGAAAGCCTGCACCACGAAGTAGAACAGGATTTGAGCCACAGTCATTGAGAGAATGAGTTCAGAGCTTTCTAAAGATTTTGTGATTTTTATCAAATTCGATTCGCAATAAAAAGAATTAAATTCGCATCTTTCATAAGGTCGAGTGTATCGATTTTAGAATGAAAATTAAATTATAATGAATACTGGTTTAATAATTATCGGCTGTATCCTTTTGATTGCAATTGTCGTTGTTCAAATTGGAAGGGTGTCAGAACTAGCTTCCAAAATACGGGGAGAAGAAGAAGTCCAATTGGAGAATAACCGGGTGAATGGCGCCTTGTCGCTTGTTTTCCTCGTTCTTTTTTTGGGGCTTGTTATTTGGTCTGCCTGGCATTACAAAAATCAGATGCTGGGCTATGGGCCCCATGCTGCCGCCTCTATTCACGGTGTAGAGTTAGATGCCATGTTTAACCTCACCCTCGTTTTTACCGGTATCGTTTTTTTCATTACCCAAATTGCCCTATTCTGGTTCGCCTTTAAATATCGAGGCACAAAGGGAGGCAAAGCTTCATTTATTTCCCATGACAACAATTTGGAAATTATCTGGACAGTAATTCCCGCCGTCGTGATGTGTTTTCTGGTAATCAGAGGTTTGGTAGCCTGGAATGAGGTGATGGCAGATGTGGATGATGATGCGGTTTCCTCCATTCTACCGCAAAACGATGACGAATACCTGGAAATAGAGGCTACGGGGGCGCAGTTCCTTTGGTTTTTGCGTTATCCGGGTGCTGATGGCAAATTGGGAACAAGAAATTTTAAATTGATTTCCGGCGCCAATCCCCTCGGACAAGATTGGACCGATGACAAAAATCTGGATGATTTTCAACCCATGGACCTTGTCTTGCCTGTAGGAAAGAAAGTCCGGGTTCGAATCACTTCAAGAGATGTATTGCACAACTTTAGCCTCGTACATTTTCGCGTTAAGATGGATGCCGTTCCCGGCATGCCTACCTATTTTACGTTTACCCCCGCTGTGACGACGGAAGAATACCGCCAGCGGCTCCGCGAATATCCCGAATACCAAGCCCCATCCGACCCCAACGACCCCAATAGCGACCCTTTATGGAAATCCTTTAACTTCGAACTGGCCTGCCAGGAACTTTGTGGAACCGGGCATTTTAGCATGCGCAAATTGGTCCGCATCGTCACCGAAGATGAATATAAAGACTGGTTAAGCAAACAACAATCCTATTACCTATCAACCATAAAAGGGACAGATGCTGACACCAGAAAAGAAAAACTTTCCGATTCCAAAATTCAGCAAAACCAACTAAAATCGGATTGACGATAGCTGATTGGTGAATTTTGTGGAAGTCCAAGATGGAAGGCATTTTCAAAATGCCTTCCATCTTTCAAAATAAAATAGAAAACCGTAAATTTTAAAGATATGGCAAACGGCGCAACCACTACCTTCGACGAGGCTACATTAATCAAGGAACAAGGTTTTGACGATCATTTCCACGAACATCACCATGGTGATAAGTATCAATCCAATTTTATCACCAAATATATTTTTAGTCAAGACCATAAAATAATCGCCCGGCAATTCTTGATAACCGGGATGATTTGGGCTTTGATTGGTGCGGCAATGTCCATTGTTTTCCGTCTCCAACTGGGTTTCCCGGAAGAAAGCCTTTCCTGGCTGCACCCTATTTTGGGGAAATGGATTGAGATTAATCCCGATACCGGCATGGGTACGCTTTCGCAGGAATTTTACTATTCTCTGGTGACGATGCACGGGACAATACTCGTATTCTTCGTTCTGACGGGTGGATTGAGTGGAACCTTCAGCAACCTGCTCATTCCGCTGCAATGCGGGTCCAGGGATATGGCTTCACCCCTACTCAATATGTTCTCCTATTGGTTCTTCTTTCTTGCCAGTGTGGTCATGTTTTTATCGCTATTCCTCAGCACGGGCCCCTTTGCAGGCGGTTGGACGGCTTATCCACCGTTGAGTGCCTTACCCCAAGCTTCTTCGGGTTCGGGTGCGGGAATGACACTCTGGATGGTCAGCCTGGTGTTTTTTGTGATTTCCGTTGGATTGGGTGGCATTAATTATGTAACCACGGTGTTGAACCTTCGCACCAAGGGGATGAATATGTGGCGCTTGCCCTTGACGATTTGGGCATTTATGGTCACTGCTATTATTGCATTGCTTTCCTTCCCGGTGTTGGTATCAGGTTTTCTGTTGCTCATGTTGGATAGAGGTTTGGGAACGAGTTTTTACCTCAGTGATATCTATATTGGCGGGCATGCTTTGGACCATGTTGGCGGCAGCCCCGTTTTGTACCAACACTTGTTTTGGTTCCTCGGCCATCCCGAAGTGTATATTGTAATTCTTCCCGCTATGGGCATCGTTTCAGAGGTCCTTTCGGTGAATAGCCGCAAACCCATTTTTGGTTATAAAGCGATGGTTTTTTCCATTCTAGCCATTGCCTTTTTATCGTTCATCGTTTGGGCGCACCACATGTTTATGGCTGGTGTAAATCCATTTATTTCTAACTTCTTTGTCATTTTCACTCTGATTATCGCGGTGCCCTCTGCTGTAAAAGTTTTCAACTGGATCGCCACGATATATAAATCTAATTTTCGATTTAATCCGGCCTCCTTGTTTGCGGTTGGCTTTGTTTCCATGTTCATTTCCGGCGGTTTGACGGGTATTTTTTTGGGGAACAGTTCGATTGATATTCAAATGCACGACAACTACTTCGTGGTTGCCCATTTCCACATCGTAATGGGGGTGGCGGCTTTCTTTGGTATGTTTGCCGGCATCTATCATTGGTTTCCCAAGATGTTCGGGCGATTCATGAACGAACCCCTGGGCAAAATTCATTTTTGGGGAACCATTATAGGCGCTTATGCCATATTTTGGCCGATGCACTACCTCGGGATGGCAGGTGTGCCAAGACGCTATTACAGTTTTGACCAATTTGAGTCCTTCCGCCATTTTACGGAACTCAATCAATTTATGACCATTTCCGCCATCATCGTTTTTGGGCTGCAGGTGTTGTTCGTCATCAATTTCTTCTACAGCATTTGGAAAGGCAAAAAAATGACTTCCAAAAACCCCTACGGGGCAAACACTTTGGAATGGACAACGCCGATTCATCCGGGCCATGGAAACTGGCCGGGGAACATTCCCACTGTTCAAAGATGGGCTTACGATTATGGCAAAAACGGAAGGGAATTTATTCCCCAAATCGAACCCATGCAGGAAGGAGAAGAAGACTACGGCGGTTAATTGAATGAGAGAACCGATTAGAAGAAAAATCTATTTCCAATATTCTGAAAGCAACCAAGGTGATAACAAAGACAAAAGCAATAAGCGGGAATTCTTTCAACCTGCTTGCGCAAAAAATAAGTGATTACAAAGAGTTAGTAAAACTCCGCCTCAATCTGACGGTCGTTTTCTCTGCTGTAATGGCTTACCTGATTGCTTCGGTAGGTTCGGTATTATGGGGCGACGTAGTAATATTGGCTTTGGGAGGTTTTCTCGTTACCGGCGCAGCAAATGCCCTCAACCAAGTTCTCGAAAAAGACTTTGACCGCCAAATGCAGCGGACGGCCAACCGGCCCCTCGCAGCAGGTAGAATGCGGGTTTCGGAAGCCGTAATGGCAGCCGGTTTAATGGGTCTAGTCGGCACTACTTTACTTGCTATCTTTAACCCTTGGGCAGCCCTTTTTGGGATGATTGCCTTTCTCAGCTACGCTTTTCTTTACACCCCAATGAAAAGGCTAACTCCTTTAGCCATTACCATCGGCGCTTTCCCCGGCGCCTTGCCGATGTTGATAGGCTGTGTTGCTTTTGAGGGACAACTGACGCCCCTCGCCCTGGCACTTTTTGCGTTACAGTTCTTGTGGCAGTTTCCGCATTTTGCCTCCATAGGCTGGCTGGGTTTTGAAGATTATAAAAAAGCAGGCTTCCGCTTCATGCTGTCAAAAAACAACAGCCAAGACCCCAAAGCCGGTCTCGAATCGATGGTTTACGCACTTGGGCTGATTCCCGTAGGTCTGATGCCTTTTTTCCTGGGCATTACAGGAATTATGTCTGGAGTATTTGTGGTGGCTTTTGCCTTAATTTACGCATGGTTTAGCTGGAATTTGTACAAAAAAAATACGCGCAAAGCAGCTTTGCTTCTGATGTTTAGCTCTTTTTTCTATTTGCCAATGACCTTGCTGTTTTTGTTCTTCGACAAGATTTAGATAGTCATTGGTCACTTGGAATTCAGTGCGACAAATAATTCTATGTTTTCAATAGTTTGGAATGAACGAAATGACGATGCCGCTTGGAAATAACTTGGGGAAAAACAAAATTCACCCAAAAAAATTTGCTCTGCTCATATCTTGTGCCAGCATGTTGATGCTTTTTGCTGCATTTACAAGCGCCTATATTGTGCGGCAAGCAGCCGGCAATTGGCTGGAATTTGAGATGCCGGGTATTTTCTTTTTTAGCACCTTCGTCATTCTTTTTAGCAGTGCTACACTCCACGCTTCATATTTTTATTTTAAAAAAGGAAATGCCACCAGGTACAAAGGCTTGCTGGTGTTGACTTTGGCGCTTGGATTGATATTCATAAGCATGCAATATCAGGGCTGGGTAGAATTGAAAAACATGGGTGTAGAGCTGACCCGAAACCCTTCCGGAGATTTTGTTTATGTGATTTCCGGCGTCCATGCAGCCCATGTTCTCGGAGGAATTGCAGCCATTTTGGTGGCAATTATTCACGCATTTTCATTGAAATATAAAGTAACGCCTAAAAGAAAATTGAGATTTGAGATGACCTTAATTTATTGGCATTTTGTGGATTTTCTTTGGGTTTATTTGCTGTTGTTTTTCGTTTATCAACGCTAGATAACTAGTCATTTGTTATTTATTGTCATGAGTCAATTGGGTAAAAGCGTTATTCTAGTTTTTGCAAAAACGCCCCATGACAATGAATGATTAATGACTTTCAAACTCTTTTCGAAAATACTAATTTTAGAAATAATGGCAACAAATACAGCATTAGCGAATACCGTTGAGACACCGCAGGATGAGCATCCCTGGTCAGGCGGCAAATCGCCCTTGAAAGCCAGTTACGGCAAATTGATGATGTGGTACTTCCTGCTTTCAGATGCTTTTACTTTCGCAGGTTTTTTGATTTCGTATGGCGCCCTACGGTTTAGCAGCCCCACTTGGCCCGTTCCAGATTTTGTGTTCTCCAAAGCGCCTTTTGCCGGAGACACTGAACTCCCCCTGGTTTTTGTAACTTTTATGACTTTCGTACTTATTGCCAGTTCAGTGACGATGGTACGTGCGGTTCAGGAAGGGCATCGTGAAAACCAAAAAGGAGTAATTTTCTGGATGTTACTGACCATCCTTGGAGGGGCTACCTTTCTCAGTTGTCAAGCCTGGGAATGGACCAACCTGATAGCTGGAGAAAGCATGACCGTTACGACCGACCCCTTCGGAACCCATACGGAGGCAGGTCTCTACATCGAAGACGAACACGGTCATCCCTATGCGAATAAGGCAGAATATGAACCCTTTAAAGAAGGTGATGGCTATCTAATTCACCAGGATCACGAATCAGGAGAGTGGTTGAAAAGGAAATATGTCACCGACGGGGACAACAGTCCAAAAGAACTCGAATTCGGTCCTAAAGCTTTTGGAGCGCTGTTTTTCTTTATTACCGGATTTCACGGATTTCACGTTTTTTCGGGAGTCGTGTTTCTATTAATTATCTTGATTAATGTCGCCAGCGGAATTTATGCCCCGCGAAAAAACGGCTACGAAATGGTAGAGAAAATAGGCCTGTATTGGCACTTTGTGGATTTGGTATGGGTATTTGTATTTCTTGTATTCTACTTATTGTAAAAAATGTCTCCTTTAAGCTCAATTTTTCAACTCAAGGAAAAAAATAGAAAATCATTTATCAATGGAACATCAAAGTTACGAAGCAGAAAAGAAAACCGTTTTTAAGGGGTTATTGGTTTTAGGTGTTATCACCTTATCGGAAGTCTTTATCGCCCTCCTTGGCAATGGGTTTATTATTTCAGGGTTTGAACTTCCCAAAGTTATCATGTACCCGGCAATGATTTCACTGAGTTTGTACAAAGCTTATTTCATCGTGTATTTCTTTATGCACATGGCCTATGAAGTTCCAGCCCTGCGGTTGACGGTGCTATTGCCAACTTGTTTATTGCTTTGGGCCATCATCGCCTTTTTCCACGAAGGAGATTCATGGGGCGAACGTCGCCAACAAATTCAGGAAAAGAATAAAGAAAAAATCAAGGATACCGGCAGCCTTTTCTACGATGAAGAACACACTAAATTTTTGATTTAGGAATTCGCGAGATAATTTTGAAGGGTCCAAGTTTGGGGAGTGCGTCAATCCCTCTCCATAATATCCGGACTGTTAAAAATGCGAAAAGGCGGGACGATCTCTCGCCCTTTTTTATAGGTAACCGAGTCATCCATTTGAAGGATTAAGGATATGAATGAAAAGAACCAAAAGCCAGGTTTTTCTTCTGCACTTCGGGTTTTTCTATTGTTCCTGCTATTGGTGGGTTTACCGGCAGGATCCTGGTTCTATTTGCAATCGGGATTGAATTTCCGAAAGAAAACCTTGGCAGACCTGAACGATTTCGGGAAATTGAAACCATTTCAACTTTACAATCAAAATGGAGACACCTTGCATCTGCAAGACATTCAGGGGAAGATAGTGCTGGCTAATTTATTTTCCCGTGATTTATCGACCAACCGTGAAATAGCCGGTCGAATTTCCAAATTGCACAACCTCTTTGACGAACGCCCTGACCTGATTTTTCTCTCCCTTGCCCCGACTGATTCGACTGCGCAACTTGGACAACTCGCTGATTCCTTGGGCATTAAGGATAGCCTGCAATGGTTTCTTTTGACGGCCACCACAAAGGAATTGGAAAATCAGAAACTGGGAAATTTCCGATTTCCACAAAATGAAGAAGCTGGGCAGGATTCAAATAATTTTCTCGCTTTGGCGGATACGAGCAATACCATCTTGAATTATTACGACCTCTTTAATAACGAGGACATGCGTAGATTGATTGAACACATAGTCATCCTTTTGCCGAACCTGCCAAAAGACAGTGCAGAATTCAGGAAGCAAAAAGAAAAATAAGCAAGTGAACAAATCTTGGGATACTTTGCAGAAACTTGAGTACGGTGATGACTTCATGTCACCACCTCACTCTTGGCAAGGGTTGATATTTTTATCATCGGCTTAGAGTATGCATTGATAATA
>CAZJYF010000020.1:8258-18438 GCA_964549665.1 uncultured Saprospiraceae bacterium | reverse complement strand
AATAAATATTCGGTTTCTTTTAAAGAATTGTATTCCTTTATTGACATGATCACAATAGCATCATCGTCATTATTATTTCGCGGCACAATAATAACTTCAAATGATTTGCTGACAGAATCGAAATACGTTTTCATTTTTGCCCTTAAGGAAGAAACCGTTACTGCTTTCATAATTGTCAAATTTTTATTACATGCAAATGTACGATATTTTGTACAATGCCTCAGGTTTCTTGCAGCTTTTCCACTTCCCGTAATCGGTGTAATCCTTTAAACCTCCAAATCCGTTGTCTGAATCGCGGATGTTCGCTGATTTATAGATTTCGCTGATTCTGAATCCTGCAAATCATTCAATCCTGTAAATCCTGATTCTGACAGTTTCCAGTTTCTCCACTTCCCAAAATCCGTGCAATCCTTTAATCCCTCAAATCCGCGATTCAGACAAAAAAAAGAAAGCAAGCAACCGAAGTCACTTGCTTTCTTTTTCTATTGAATCCCAAAATAAGGTTTACTAAACTTTCAAAGTTTAGTAAACCTCTGATTAAATTAATACCCTTGGTTCTGCACCAGGTTCGGGTTTCCGTCCAATTGCACCTGCGGAATCGGCCAAATCCATTGCTCGGGATTCGTGGCAGGTTTGAATTCCCAGGGGTCGCCAAAGACGCCGAAGCGAATCTGGTCATTCCGACGCCAGCCTTCGTAGAAAAATTCGCGGCCTCTTTCTGCCAAAAGGTTTTCAGCCGTCAATTCTGTATAATCAGCCAGCGGGTCGCTTGGATTGCTAGCTCTTCTTCTAATCTGGTTAACCAGTTCGAGGGCTTCCGCATCGGCGGGATTCTTACGCCATAATGCTTCTGCTTTCATCATCAGGATGTCTGCATAGCGGAAGAGGTACCAGTCGTTATTCAAATTGGGCTGGGAGCCCAATGGGAATTCGTACTTTCCAACCCGCACTCCTGCCTGCCGAAGGGTATTCGGGAAGAGTTCGTTGAGTTCCGGTGTGAAGGTGATTTCCGGACCGTCCGGGTCATTCGGTTCAACACCGGGGTCAGTAATAGGCGTAACCCCATCTGATTGGAACTGGGGACCTGCCAAAAAGTTTCCTCGCACGGTTTGACTCCCCCATTTCCCTTTCCGAACATCCTTGTCTTCGTAGGAGTTGTAGAATTCCTGTAAGGAGCAATAGCCGTTCCAGGGTTGCGCTGCTGTGTTAAAAGTTAGCTGGCTGCTGTAATGCAGGGTCATTTGGACCAGGACAAACCCACCAGCAAAAATCTCATCGTAGGGAATCGCCAGGATGCTTTCTTTGGTGCCACCGTTGTCGGAGTTGAAATTGTTGAAATAATTGCTTTCCAGGCTGTAAAGACCGGAATTGATGATTTCGTTGCAGGCAGCGATGGCCTTATCCCATTGGGGGGTACCGGTATACACCTCTGCGTTCAGATACAATTTGGCGAGGATCGCCTGAGCTGCATAATACTGCATTCTTCCGTAGGTGGTACCGTCCACCGCCCGGCTAAGGCTGGGAGCGCTTTCCGTCAACTCGCTCTCGATGAAAGCAAAAACATCCGCCCTCGATTTGGTGGCGGGTGGGGTAGCATCCGAGAAATCGGTAACAATAGGCACATTGGCGAAGCTGTCAATCAGGTAGTAATAAAACAACGCTCTCAGGGTTCTCAACTCGGCGATAAAGGAATCCGCCTGTGCTTGTGAAACGGAACCATCTGCCACCAATTTATTAAATTGGAAAATCAACCGGTTGGCAGTATTTACCCCCGCAAATAGATTATTCCACGCGTTGCCCACAAATTCTTCGTTCGGCGTATAGGTGTGGGTAGCGGTTCTCAGCCAAATACCCCCGTCGAACCAGTCTCCACCCCGCTGAGGAATCACTATTTCATCGGAAGAAACCTCAGAACCAGAAAGGTATGAGTTATGGCCTCCAAAGAAATAGAGGCTGGTATAGGCTGCACCGAGGGCGGCGATAAATTCATCATCCGACTGGAAGAAATTATCTGCCGACACCTGACTGAAGAGGTCTTCATCCAGGTTGGTGCAGGATTGATTGAAGGTCATTAGTAGCAGACCCGCAAAAAGTATTTTATACAAATATGTTTTTTTCATAACGGATTGATTTTTTATTAAAAACAAAAATCGAAAAACCAAATTTAAATAGTCTTTGGTCTTTAAACGCCATACGCAATTTAATCATTATTTCAATTTATTGTTCAAAAATAAAGAGCGAATGTCGTCTAACAGAACACAGTATTTAAAAGAACAAATTCTCCGCCTAGGAGATTAGTCCGGTTTTCGACGTTTTCTCAGAAACCCAGGTTAAGCCCAAAAGTTACGGAACGAGAAGTGAAATAAACGCGTCTCCGGTCTATGCCGGGTGCAAGTATATCACTGGAAGATCTGGGTCTGTTTCCATTGTTTGCCTCACCCGTGTCGGAGAAATTAACTTCCGGGTCAACACCTGAATAACTGGTGATGGTCAAGAGGTTTTGGCCTGAGACGTAAAACCGCATTTTCTTGAAAATATTTCCTGCCGGCAAATCTACGGTATATCCCAAAGTGGCGTTGTCGAGTTTGAGGAACGAAGCGTTCTCTACGTGGTAGCTCGAAAATTTGTTCGAAGCCGTCAACTTAGGATTGAAGAATTTAGTCTTAACCCTGTTCCATGTTCCGATACCTGCGACGTCGAGGGTTTCGTAGAAAATCCGGAAAGTATTGATCTTGTCGTGGCCGAAAGAACCCCGGAAGAAGAAGTTAAGGTCAAAGTTCTTGTAGGTGAAGGAGTTGTTCCAACCCAATTCAAAATCCGGCAAGCCGTTTCCAATGACCTGATTGTCAGGTTGACCGAAACCGGCTTCCACTACTCCGTCGCCATTGAGGTCTTTGAATATGAAATTCCCATCGTCACCTATGCCGTCGAATACGGGACCCCAAAAGTCTCCTACGGGAGAACCTTCTTTCACCCTTACCATAAAAATACTATTCAAACCAGGTGAACCGACGTCTGAGATGAAGCGCTCAGCTTTAATCTGGTTTCCGTTAGCGTCAAATGTGGTTTCCCCTGTAATGGATCCAATATCGGTGTTAAAGGTCGAGAAGGTCACGCCGGTTGACCAGGAGAAATCTCTGGTTTGCACGGCTTTCAGGTTCAAGGTGGCTTCGAATCCATTGCTATTCAATACACCGATATTTTTCCAGGTAAAGGGGAAGAGATTCGGCGGCACGGGTACCGGGAAGAACAGAAGGAGGTCTTCGGTTTTGCGGTCGTAGTAATCCAGAGAACCGGTCAGTTTGTAGTCAAACAGGGCAAAATCCAAACCGACATCCACCTCTTTTTTCTTTTCCCATTTCAGGTCCGGGTTGGCATTGGAGACGGGACCAAAACTCGGCACGAAATTTCCGTTGAAGAAGAATTTTTGACCGGGGCCGAATCGCTGAACAGAAAGGTTTGTCTGGGAAGGTAGACTACCCGTTACCCCATAACCTGCCCGCAATTTCAGGACGTCGATACCGGGAATGTCCACCAGGTTTGTAAGATTGAATCCCCCGGAAAATGCGTAAAAATCACCCCATTTGTTGTTCGCACCAAAACGGGTGGAACCTTCCCGACGGTATGTGGCATCGAGGAAATAGGTGTCGTTGTAGTTGAGGCTCACTCTGCCGAAATAGGCAATCAACCGGCTGGCGTCCTTAAAGCTGGAAATAGAACCCAGTCCATTCGGAAAATCAAGTGCAGAACTGAGGTTATTGGCATGGAAGGCGTCGGTCAAAAAATCACCCCCTTCAGCGAAAAAGCCTTCATCGACAAATTCCTGGTAAGAATAGCCGCCCAATACGCTGATGTTCGCATCGCCGAAATCCCGCGTGAAATTAAGGGTAGCATCTACCTGTTGGGAGAAATTGTCGTTTGTACTTCTTCTTGCCAAGCCATTTCTGTTTGTACCTCTGAAGAAACTTTTTTTACTGTAGAATTCTTCCCTCAAGTCACTTGTCCGCTGTTGCGAATAGAAAACGCTAGCCGTCAAGCCATCGACAATTTCCAAATCGCCGCGAATGTTGGCAACTATTTCCTTCAGTTTCCCGGTGTTTGAGTTTTGCTCGATGATGGCAACCGGGTTGAAGTAGTCGAACAAAATTTCTTGGGAGAACCCACCGAATCCATCGTTGGGGTCGCCACTAAAAATAGGTGCCGTTGGCTTGTAAATGGTAGCATATTGGAATGCTTCATTAAAGCCGAAGACCGAGTTGCGGGTGGTACTCGATAAGTTTAACGTAACGGTCAGGTGGTCATTTAGTCCTTTTTGTTGGAGGTTCAGCCGACCGTTCAAATTTTCATTTCCGGTTTTTCTCGCAATTCCCTGTATATCTCTGAAGTTAAAAGAGAAGCGGTAGCTGGTGTTTTTGGTGCCTCCTGAAAGAGACAGGGCATGTACATGAGTGACGCCGGTATGTGAGATTTGATCAAACCAATTGGTGTTGGCACCCAAGTCGGGCCCTCCTACTGCCTTAAATTCCTGGGCATTCAGAACAGGAACTTGCCTGTTAATCCTTTCGATGGTAACATAACCGTTATACTCGATGGAACTTTTGCCAGCTTCTCCTCTTTTGGTGGTAATAAGTATTACTCCTGCGGAAGCCCGAGTGCCATAGATAGCGGCAGCCGAGCCGTCCTTCAATACATCGATGGTGGCGATGTCGTTCGGGTCAACGCTTTGCAAAGAAGCGCCCGGAACACCGTCGACAATGATAAGAGGAGAACTATTCTGACTTACGGACGATAGCCCCCGAAGGCGAATCTCAAAGGTACCGTTAGGGTCGCTGCCGGGCTTGGCAATGCTCAAACCAGCAACTTTGCCTTGCAGCAGTTTGGCAGGGTCATTCACATTACCCTTGTTGAAGTCTTCCGCTTTCACGCTCGCCACGGAACTGGTAATTTCTTTTGCTTTTTTTGTGCCGTAACCGACCACGACAATCTCTTCCAGGAATTCACCTGGCGAGAGCGTAAAGTCGAGGACGTTGGATGCCCCAATTGTCACTTTTTGCGTAGTGTATCCCGTGTAAGAGATTTCGATTTCAGTAGCGCCTTCCGGCACTTCGAGTGTATAAGAACCATCAATGTCGGTAACTGTACCAGAACTGGTACCGACTACGAGAAGGTTGGCCCCAATCAATGGGTCGCCGGATTGCCCGTCTGAAATAGTACCACTGATGGTACGTTGGGCAAATGCGAAATTACTCAGGCTCATTGCCAGCAAAGAAAGCAGCAAGTACCTCGAGAAAGAGTCGAATTTAAGTTTCATACATTACTTGTTTAGTTAAAAAAAATGACAAAATGTATAATTTGGTTAAATATAAGATTAAGAATTCATTCCATATCTTTTTTTTTCGATTTTTCGATTTACTGCGTGAAAAACACTTCTCTACTAACTTTTCTGGAGGATATTCCACAAGAATAAAGCCCGTGGAAAAATTAGTACTCTATTCCACAGCTTACCTTTAAAAATGCCTTTCAAGATTTCAAAAGCAGCGAAAAGCCGAATGTTGTAAATAAGCCAGGCAACGTTTTCTGCCCGAAGGGAAGTCATGGAGAAGTGTTCAATTAACACTAACAGTCAGAATGGCAAATCTCTAAAATAAAACTCGAAAAACCAAAAAATCTTTTACCTGAATAATTATTAGACAGGCAAATAATCATTTAACCATCGTTCAAAAGAGCAGGAATAATTTGGGAACCGACCAAATAGTTAGATACTTCTAAAGCAGATTGAGCAGAAAAAAAAAATTTGTAAAATATTGAAAACCAAAATCTTACTCTTTTTTGGAGGTAAGGAACCAGAGTGAATTTCTCCTCACCATGAAAGCCCAAAGTAGGGCTAATGGACAAAATCACACTATAACGTTAGCCGGACATTTTAATTTAATTTAGGCATCATTTTTATGCATTGGAACCGGGCAATCCCTCATTGCCCCCGGGTTCCGGAAGGTTTTGGTTGAAAAGGCTATTCCAAATCGAGCACCTCCACCTTCCTGAATTCAGTGGGATGCCCCTCGCTTTGAAGCGAAATGTAGCCCCTTTTTAGGGGGGTGCCATCTACCTTGAATTCTTTATTGAAATTATGCACCACCCCTCCGCCAATTTGGGGTTTCTCATAGGTCAATACCGTATCCCCTTCGACGAGATGATAGATGATTGAATCCCCCAGCACCACCGCTTCAACGGTGACCCATTGGTCGCCATTGTAGGTTTTGGAAGTGGAATTGAGACAATGTTGGGTCCACAGTTTTCCATTCAAGACGACATGGGTTCCGGGTGTGCATAGATTAGCAGTTGGGCGTTCGCCCTTTCCCAGTCCACCCAATAATTGCACTTCGATTGAAATGGGGAAATCCTGCTCTTTTTCCATGCTTTCGGGAGCTTGGCAGTGTAGCATTATTCCGTTGTTGCGAATGGCCCATTCGGGCGTGCCCGGGGCTTGTTCGCCGACAAAACGGTACTCGACCCGTATTTTGTAGTGCGAAAACGGTTTCTTGTAAAAAAGGTGACCAAATTGCTGGTCGAAGCGCCCATATTGGTCGTAAACAACCTTCAGCAAGCCGCCTTCCACCCGGAAAGTATTTCCAAAATTATCGCCCAGATCATGCCCGGTAATTTTGACCTGCCAATCGATCAAGTCTTTACCATTAAACAACTGAATCCATTTTTCAGACAAAGAATCCGTTTGCGAAAGCAAAACATTAGTAAGGAAAAAAAAGAGTAGAAGGGCCGTACTTTTCATGGTTTTTTTGATTCAGTGTACGAAGAAAAATCAGTGAACTCAAGTAGAGTTATACTCTAAAAAAGGGAAAACACCAAATCCTTCGAGCAGAATAAATTTTGCTTATGCCACCGTAAAATCTTATTTTTGAAAAAAGTTAAACCGCATGATAAATTCCCCTTTCCCCTGCATGGCCCCCTTTTTGGAAGGCTATCTTTGGCCGGATGTTCACCATGAGCTCGCCTCTAGTATTAAAGAAATAATTGTACCGCAGATTAGTCCCAAATATGTTGCAAGAATAAATTTATACACTGTAAATGACACCTCCCCTGAAGAGGATATTGGCGTAATGTATCCCGATGTGGAAGTATTGCACAAAAAGAATACAGCCTCAGAACCCGCAGCCTCTTACACAACTGGAGAAAAAGCAAATCTAACACCAGCCACATTGAAAGTTCCTTCTACTGAAATAATAGAAGTTCGAATACCGGTTGTCGAAATTCTGGACACAAAAAAAAATCAGTTGATTACCGCTATTGAAATACTATCGCCGGTCAACAAACGAAATCCGGGATTATTGCCTTACCGGGAAAAGCGACAGCAGTTACACCGCGCCGGGGTTCATCTCCTGGAAATTGATTTATTGCGCAGGGGCAAACGTTCCTTCGAATACCCTTATTTGCCAAAATCGCATTATCTCGCAGCCTTATGGCGGGCAGAATCAGGACAAACCGATGTTTGGACTTTTACTGTTAAAGAACCACTCCCGGTACTTCCCATTCCTCTAAAAGCGCCCGACCCGGATGTTCAACTCAATTTGAAAAATGCTTTGAAGCAAGTTTATGAACGAAGTCGATATCATCTCTCCATTGATTATCAGGAAACTCCACCGCCGCCAGCTTTTACGGAAGAAGAGCAACAGTGGCTACGGGAATTGCTGAAAATTAAAGGCATGTTTCCCCGATAGGAATCGGGATTTTCAACATTTTCCAGTTGACGCTTTTTTTAATTTAAAAGGCAAAAGTGAAACCTGTTTAAAAAATTGAAAGTCAAGCATTTATGATGACTGCGAACTGCCAACCGCCTCAGTCACCCCCTTTTTTAACCAAGGGTAGAACGCTTACTTCTTTGAAATAAACGACATCATCTTTGCTATGATTTTGCAAGCCGATGTAGCCAGCTCTTGGGCGTTTTCCGCGGTCGGGTTCTGACCAAACCTTCTTCTCCGGCACGGGGTCGCCTTCCGTATAATCTGTCACCAATTCTCCATTCACTTTGACGATTGTCCGGTCGCCATCTAATGTGATTTCCATGGTATTCCACTCATCGGGTTTCCCCGGACTAGCTTTTGCTTCCGTTAATGAATAGAGGACGCCAGTGCGGTGGCGAACATCTTCCCGGTCGTCAATTTGGACTTCGTAGCCTTTGTTTACTGGCATCCACGGCTCGGTCGGACGTTCGGGAATGCGGATGAAAACGCCGGCATTCCTACCTTCCGGGTTTTTGTAAACCACCCGGATGAC
Source organism: uncultured Saprospiraceae bacterium (assembly GCA_964549665.1). Classification (GTDB taxonomy): domain Bacteria; phylum Bacteroidota; class Bacteroidia; order Chitinophagales; family Saprospiraceae; genus CAZJYF01. The sequence goes on along the minus strand of CAZJYF010000020.1, from coordinate 10,149 downwards.
GGCATCACCGATTTTCTTTTCGGTGTACCACAGCAGGCCCATTCCACCTTCTGTTTTTAATAAGCCATCCTCAATAACAAACTTTCCGTCTCCAACATGTTGCCAGCCGTCGAGGGTTTTTCCGTTGAAAAGACTAACCCGTTCCTGAGACATTGCCAGGTTGGAAAGAAGAACTGAGATCGAAAGAACGAAAAAAAGTTTACGCGTCATTTTTATAAATTTTATTAGGTGTTGGAAAAAGTTATTTCTTCATCATTCCTTAATTAAACCGAAAAGTCCCAGTCCCCCCTGTAATCTCGACGGACGAAACGGTCGGCTGTGTCGAAATTGGTAATCTTCATGTTCTCACCGTCCCACAGCAGTTTCTTGCGGCCGGGATAAGAAAACCGTTGAAAAGATTTGCCCGTAGATTGCCTATAATTATAACTGAGAACTGCAAGGTTGCCCATCAACACAGTTTCGGTGAGGGGACCGGAATCCGCAAAGGAAGAACTCGTGTAAGCACCGTACCCCTCTTTGCAGGCTTTCACCCACTGCTGTTGGTGCCCGTTTGAACCTCCCTCTACAAAGGGTCTGGATGGTTCCGGCAAATTAGCCCCTTTCATCTTGGCCGTTGGCAACAGGGTGGCATTGCGACCGTGCAAACCGGCCAAAAGTTTCCCTTTGGAACCTTCGAACAAAATGCCTCCATCCCATTCGCCGAATGCTTCATCCGGCAACAAATCTTCAGGGCGTTTCGGTAGAATGCCACCGTCGTACCAAATCAATTCCACCGGCGGTAACCCATTTCTTTCCGGAAATTGGATGTGAATCTTGGAGGATGGCGGATAGCTATCGGTGTAAACCGCTTCCTGGAAAAATCCCGTCCAAACGGAACCGGCACTGCATTCTACGGCAACGGGATATTTCAATTTCAACGCGCGGTAAGGCACATCGATGAAATGGCAACCCATGTCACCCAAAGCGCCGGTGCCAAAATCCACCCAACCTCTCCAGGTAGCGGGAAGATAACCCGGGTTAAATTCGCGGGAAGGGGCTGTTCCAAGCCAGCGGTCCCAAGCCAGTTCTTTTGGAATATCAAAATTTCCGGTAGGCGTTGGAATGCCTTGAGGCCAAACGGGCCGGTTGGTCCAAACATGCACTCGATGCACGGAACCAATCACCCCGGATTGAATCCAACTTTCTACGTAGCGCGTGTCATCTCCACTACTTCCCTGGTTGCCCATTTGGGTGACTACCTGGTATTTTTTGGCGGCGCGGGTGAGGATTCTGGCTTCGTAGATGTCGTGGGTGAGGGGTTTTTCGCAATAGACGTGTTTGCCCCTTTTCAGGGCGTCCAAAGCGATCACGGCGTGCATGTGGTCGGGGGTGGCGACGATGACGGCATCGATATTTTTATCTTCTTTTTCGAGCATTTCGCGAAAGTCCCGGTAGTAGGGGGCTTTGGGCCATTTTTTGCGTGCCTGGACTGCCATGCGGTCATCCACATCGCACAAGGTTACGATATTGTCGGAGCCCTTATTGTAAGCCCCGGTGATGTCGCCCCAACCTCTTCCTCCGACACCGACGGCAGCAATATTTAGCTGGTCACTAGGGGCGATGAAGCCTTTTCCACCCAGAACCCGACGGGGGATAATGTAAAAAGCAGGAAGGCTGGCTCCGGCAAGTTTTATAAACTTTCTCCTTTTCAAGGTGAAATGGGTTGTTAAAGTGAGTAATCCAATTGTATGGGGTAAGTGTAATTTTTACAGGTACAACCAAAAGTAGTGTTTTTAAGGAGAATACCAAAAAAACTTTTCAAATGGGTGAAAAAAATTATTCGTTTTGATAATCTTTCCTTGGCAGTTCGGTTGAAAATCCTACCTTCATTCCAAATTAAATTCTCAATTAT
>CAZJYF010000020.1:4785-8158 GCA_964549665.1 uncultured Saprospiraceae bacterium | reverse complement strand
CCTTGGCAGTTCGGTTGAAAATCCTACCTTCATTCCAAATTAAATTCTCAATTATTTCTTCTTCAAGATTTTAGTCAAAAGACAAAAGATTGTAAGACTTTAGGAACTTCCCGAAACTTGAGATTTTGAGGGCCAGACCTCAAAATTCTTAATCATAGCTTCCTTCCTACTTATTGACACATTGCTGACACTCGTAAAGCGTCTTATGTCTTTTATCTAAAATCTTAAAGTCTTAAAATAGAATTATGAAAGCAAAAAAAAATCACAGCCTTCCGATAGCAATCGGGTTCACACTCTTTTCTTTCTCCCTATTTCCATTTTCGCTGTTTGCCCAGCAGGCTTCTGTTTCCCTTATGGGGTTCTCCAAAAAAGGAGCTGCCGAACAGCAGCAATTGGAGAAACAATTCGACAGCTACCTTCAGGTTAATGACCTCGACGAATGGATGAAGCGGCTTGCCGCCCGTCCCCACCACGTTGGATCTCCGTATGGCAAGAAAAACGCAGAATTCATTGCTTCCAAGTTCCGCGAATGGGGCTTTGAGACCAACATCGAAACCTTCAAGGTACTGTTCCCGACGCCAAAATTGCGTTTGCTCGAAATGGTCGAACCGACTACCTACCAAGCCGGTCTTACGGAATTACCTCTGAAAGAAGATGCCGCTTCCAGGCAAACGGATGAGCAATTGCCACCCTACAACTGCTACTCCATCGATGGAGATGTCACCGCCGAATTGGTCTTTGTCAACTACGGGATACCCGCGGATTACGAAGAACTGGAAAAGTTGGGCATCGACGTAAAGGGCAAAATTGTCATTGCCAAATACATGGGTTCCTGGCGGGGAATCAAACCCAAAGTGGCAGCCGAAAAAGGAGCCATTGGATGTATCATTTATTCCGACCCCAAAGACGACGGCTATTTCCGTGGAGATGTTTATCCGAAAGGAGCTTTCAAAAATGAATACGGCGTGCAACGGGGGGCTGTCATGGATTTGCCGCTCTATCCCGGCGACCCGTTGACACCGGGTTATGGCGCTACGGATGACGCCAAAAGACTCGATATTAAAGATTCTCCTTCCCTGACCAAAATCCCCGTATTGCCCATTTCTTACCACGATGCCCTTCCCTTGCTGAAAGCCCTGGACGGCGCCGTCGCTCCCGCAAAATGGCGGGGCTCTTTGCCCATCACCTACCATGTGGGACCCGGTCCGGCAAAGGTGCACCTCAAATTGGAATTCAACTGGGACCTGCAACCTGCCTACGATATCATCGCAAAAATGAAAGGCAGTGCTTATCCCGACGAATGGGTCATTCGCGGCAATCACCACGACGCCTGGGTGAATGGCGCCAACGACCCCATCAGTGGCCAGGTTGCCATGATGGAAGAAGCCCGTGCGGTCAGTGAACTTGCAAAAACGGGCTGGCGACCTAAGCGAACCCTCGTTTACTGCGCATGGGGAGGCGAAGAACCCGGACTGCTTGGTTCCACGGAATGGGTGGAAACCCACGCCAAAGAATTGCGCCAAAAGGCGGTGGTTTACATCAATTCGGATGGCAACGGCAGAGGTTTTTTAAATACGGGTGGTTCGCATACGCTGGAGAAATTCTTCGACCAGGTTGCGCGTTCAGTCACTGACCCGCAGCGGGGGATGTCCGTTTTTGAGCGCCGAAAGGACTGGGAAATGGTGCGAGGAAAACCCGAACCGGAGTATTTTAAATTATCAGCCCTTGGGTCCGGGTCCGATTATTCACCTTTTTTCCAACACCTCGGCATTGCTGCTTTGAGCATCGGGTTTGACGGTGAAAATGAAGGTGGTGAATACCACACCATATACGATACTTACGACCTCTACACCCGTTTCAAAGACCCCGGATTTAAATATGGAATTGCCTTGGCAGAAGTGGCCGGTCATTCGAGCCTCCGTTTGGCCAATGCAGAAGTGTTGCCCTTTGAGTTCCAACATTTTTCCAAAACGGTGGCTTCCTATTTGGAAGAAGTCATCAAATTGGCGGACGACCTCCGTAGCAAAACCGAAAAAGAAAACCGGATGATTCGGGAAGGCATTTACGAAGCTGCCTCCGACCCGACCAAAGTCTTTGTGGTACCCAAACCCAAAGAAGAAGTGCCTTTCTTCAACTTTGCCCCTCTACAAAATGCCGTAAACAAACTGAAGAAACAGGCGACTGCTTTTGGAAAAGTCTTTGAATCCACAGACCTAGGCAAGGAAAAGTCTGAACAATTGAACCAACTTTTTAAAGATATGGAAAGAGCCTTGACATTGGAAAAAGGCCTGCCTAGGCGCCCCTGGTACACGCACCAAATCTATGCCCCTGGATTCTATACCGGCTACGGTGTAAAAACCCTGCCCGGCGTTCGCGAAGCCCTCGAACAACGCGACTTTGTGGAAGCACAGGACCAGATTTACGTGCTTGGAAAGGTGTTGGAGGGGTATAATGAAAAGATAGGCGAAGCGATTAAACTGTTGCAATAATTTTTTTTGAAGTATTGAGAAGTAAGGAGATGACTTTCGGAGGTAGCAGTAGTGAGGTGGCGACTTGAAGTCATCTCCTCACTTGAGGGTGGTCAGTGTTATAAATTTTTTCGACTCTTTTCCAAAACCTCAAACATGGCAGAATTGAAAACAAAACAGAATGAAGAGGATGTGCATGCCTTTCTCAATCGGGTGGAAGATGAAAAAAAGCGGCAGGATTGCTTCGAAGTTCTGGCATTGATGCGACAAATAACCAAAGAGGAACCCAAAATGTGGGGAGGCAGTATCGTCGGGTTTGGTTCTTACCACTATAAATACGACAGCTGACGAGAAGGTGACTTTTTCGTGACCGGCTTTTCTCCCCGAAAACAAAACCTGACGCTCTACATCATGGCTGGTTTTAGCCGGTATGGCGATTTGATGAAAAAGTTGGGCAAATTCAAAACGGGAAAATCCTGTCTCTACATTAAAAAATTGGAAGATGTGGACTTGGGCGTATTAAAGGAATTAATCAGCGAATCGGTGGCGACAATTTCTGAAAAATATAAATAGCTTTTTGTAAAATTTTAATTTAATTGAAAATTACATTTTTTCTGTCACTTTGTTTTTTGAGTATTCTCTTTGGAGGATGCAATGAAGAGGAAATGAATCCTGCAGAAACCATTGTTCAGAAATCAATAAACGCGCATGGCGGTTGGGCAGCCTGGGAAAAAGTCAGGCAGGTAAAATATCGAAAAACGATTCTACTATTTGATTCAACCGGGCAGTTGGAATCCAAGGTTACACAATTCCATTCGTATCAGTTGAAACCTTTTTTTACCGGTGAAATAAGCTGGATAGAAAAGGGAGATACGCATCGGATTGTCTTTGACGGAGAACGGGCT
>CAZJYF010000020.1:0-4685 GCA_964549665.1 uncultured Saprospiraceae bacterium | reverse complement strand
TTGGTGGTATTATTTTGACGCATCTTCCAATCGATTGGTAGCCAATATGGTGGAGCATGAGGCAAACAATAGCTACATCATAAACCTGGATTACGATTCTTCAAATACGCTCCTGCTGAACCATCACCGGCAAAGTTTTACGGTTGACAGCCTCCGCAACCAATTATTTCTCCGCGCCGAATATTTCTACGACAACATTAAATTGGATTAGGATAGGGTACATACAGGTTTACTAAACTTTGAAAGTTTAGTAAACCTTAATTTCGGAGCAAGGATAAAAAAAAAGGGGCTGCATACACCCCTTTTTTGCCCGGTTTAACTGACCTTCGGTTTACCGTTCACTTTCTTTTTATTCTGCCGTTTCATTTCCTCCCCCAATTTCTGCGAAGCTGCAAAGGAAGCTACCAATTGCGAAAGCATGTCGCTACCGGCAGAAGGCGCATTAGGCAGCAAAATCAAGTTGCTGTTGCTATTCTCGCCCATTGACTGCATCGTGTCGTAGTGTTGCGTGACCACGATGAGGGCAGATGCCTCCTGAGAGTTGATGCCTACTCTGTTCAGAACATCTACACTTTCTTCCAAGCCTCTGGCAATTTCGCGGCGTTGGTCGGCGATACCCTGTCCTTGTAAGCGCTTACTTTCTGCTTCGGCTTTGGCTTTTGCCACGATGCGGATTCGTTCGGCCTCGCCCTCATATTCTGCTGCCACTTTCTCCCGTTCGGCGGCGTTGATGCGGTTCATGGCGTGCTTGACCGCCGTATCTGGGTCAATGTCTGTCACTAAGGCTTTTACAATGTCATAGCCGTAGTCGTTCATAGCTTCGGCGAGTTCTCTCATAATAGCGTGAGCGACGTCGTCTTTTCGCACAAACACGTCATCCAATTTCATCTTCGGCACTTCTGCACGCACTACGTCGAAGACATAGGATGTGATTTGCTCGTAAGAATTTTCCAATTTGTAAAAAGCTTCGTAAATGCTACCATGCAAAATTCGAAACTGTACCGACACTTTGAGATGGACGAAAACGTCGTCTTTTGTTTTCGTTTCCACCTTCACATCCAACTGCTGAATTTTCAGGCTAACCCTTCCGGCTACCTTGTCAATAATTGGAATTTTGAACTGTAGTCCTGCTTGGCGAATGCTGTGAAATTTGCCCATTCGCTGAACGATGGCTGCCGTGGTTTGTTTGACGGTGAAAACACCCATCGCCAAAATAATTAAGCCGATAAAGAGGGGAAATATTAAGATTTGTAATTCCATTTGTGAAAATTTTTAAGGTGAAGAATAGGGAAATAACAGATTTTTCAAAGCTACGGGTTTATCCACTCGCATCAAAGAAAACTCCACAGGCTAATAAAAAAAGCGGATAGAATTACACAGAATGAATTTCTCCGAATGGTTTACTTCAAGTACTTCAACTCGACAAAAAAACGAGGGTCTTTGGCTCCCAACATTTTTGCGACGGCAGAAGAAACGACGACTTTCACTTCATTGCCGTAAGCCCGATTGGGTATTTTTCCGATTACTTTTACAAAAACCGTCCGCCCGGTCATTGGGTTGCTAATGGCAATGATCGAATTGACAGGTGCACGCCGATGGAGGGCATATAAATCGTGGCCGCCCTTTTCCTCGCGGTTCCAAAAAGCTGCTCCCTTTTCAAAGCGCTCTTTTTTGTGATAACTTTTTTCTTCGTAGGCTTGTCGCAATTGAAAACTTTTTTTCCACAAGGGACCACCTCCTCGGAATTGCCTCAACGAATCGGGAATGCCGTTAATGCTCATCCACCCCACCTGCACAATCTGATTCGGTTTTAAGGTTGTATTTTCCATTTGGTTGCGCGCCGCTAAATAATTGACCGGCAGCTTGAAATATCGCTTGGCGATACTGTAAAAAGTATCCCCAGGTTTCACAACGTAGCAAACCGGGACGTAATCATAAGGAGTATAATTAGCTGGTTTAAAACGAATTATAGCCCGGTTGGGAATAACAATTTTCACTTTTTGGCCCACTTCATAAACACCATTCTTCAGTTCGGGATTGTAATAACAAAGGTCAGAAACTTTCAAACCGTAGAAGCGGGCAAGCGAAAACAGGGTTTGCTTTTTCTCCAATACATGTTCAAAAAATTTTTCTTCGAAATTGCCGAGGCTCAAAAATATGGTATCTTTAGGCGTCAGATAATAAAGGCTGTCGCCTGTTGCAAAGCCGCTGTTTGACAAAAATAGCAGGAAGAATGAAAGTAGTTTTAGCTTTCTCATCCGTTCACGAGTTACACTTTTCGATTTCAAATATAGCACGACATTTTTCTACACGATATGCACAAAACTAAGAAATCTTTGGGTATAATTCCCGCCCGTTTTGCGGCTGTCCGCTTTCCCGGAAAGCCCCTCGTAGATATTGCGGGCAAAACCATGATACAACGGGTGTACGAACAGGCCTCCAAAGCCAAAAAGCTGGATGCCCTGCTTGTTGCCACCGATGATACCCGCATTTTTGAGGAGGTGTTGCGCTTTGGAGGCAGGGTAGAAATGACTTCAAAATCACCTAAAAGTGGCACCGACCGATGTGCGGAAGTGGTCGCTTTCCCGGAATGGAACCGTTATGAAAACGTGGTAAACATCCAAGGGGACGAGCCCTTTATCCATCCTTCGCAAATCGATCAGCTCGTTGATTTTTTGGAACAAAATTCCACCTTTGCCATTGCGACTTTGGTCAAAAAAATTAGCCGTTCGGAAGACCTTTTCAATCCGAACACTGCCAAGGTGGTTTTCGACAATAATAACAGCGCCTTGTATTTCAGCAGAAATCCGATTCCGTTTTTGCGAAAGCACAAAAAAGAAGAGTGGTTAGCCCAAGGCACTTTTTACCAACATGTGGGAATGTATGCTTTTCGCAAAAAGACCTTGCTCGAAATTGCCCGGCTGGAACAAAGCCCGCTGGAATTAGCTGAATCATTAGAGCAATTGCGTTGGCTGGAAAACGGCTTGGCCATCGGCGTCGAACTTACGCAATTTGAATCGGTTGCCATTGATACACCGAAAGATTTAGAGCGGCTTTCGAGGTGTAGAGGTTAAGGTTTAGGGAGCAGGGTGCAGGGTGCAGGATTCAAAGGTTTGGCGTTTGGAATGACAAACGATAAAATGGACTCTTTCCCAAACTCTCCAAACTCAAAACAGCCGAACCCTGCACCCTAAACCTTAAACCCTTAACCCTCCCCATACATGAACTTTTGTAGCAACTGCGGTTCTTCCAATCTCGTTTTTGACATCCCCAAAGGAGATACGCGGTCTCGCGACATCTGCCGTGATTGCGGGAAGATTCACTACTCCAATCCGAGAATCATCACCGGCTGCCTGCCCCTTTGGGGGGACAAAGTGTTGCTTTGCAAAAGAGCCATCGAGCCGAGAGGCGGCTATTGGAACGTGCCGGGCGGTTTTCTGGAAAATGGAGAAACGGCGGAAGCAGGGGCGACAAGAGAGGTTTGGGAAGAAGCTTTAGCGAGGGTCGAACTTATTGGGGTTCACGCCATTTTCAGCCTACCGAAATTCAATCAGGTATATATTCACTTCCTTGGGGAATTGAAAAACGGAGAGTTTGGGGTGGGAGAAGAAAGTTCGGAAACGAGATTATTTCTGAAATCGGAGATTCCATGGCCGGACATCGCTTTTCAATCCTCCACTTTTACCTTGCGGCACTTTTTTGAGGACCGTGAAAAAGGAATCCGGAAGGTTCACCTCGGTTCGTTATGAAGGGATGGGTTTGCCAAATTTATTTGACAATAAATTACTCGCCAAATAAATTTGGCGCACCAATAGGCTTGTCAAAAATAGCTGCCATCAAACGAAAAAGGCAACAAATCCTTCCCCGTAGTAAATACCAACACCTCGCCGGTTTCTCCTTGAAGAAGTATGCGGATGTCGTGTTTGTGCTTGCATTCCGTCTCGCAAATCACCTGCCGGCAAGCGCCGCAAGGGGCAGCAGGTTTTTCAATCAAGTGCTCCTGACTAAACACCGTCACCGCCAGGGCAACGACAGCTTCTCCCGGAAATTGACTTGCAGCAGCAGCCAAAGCCACTCGTTCGGCACAAAGGCAAAGCGGGTAGGAAGCGTTTTCCTGATTCGCACCACCGACCATTTTTCCGTTTTGCAATAAGACCGCCGCCCCAACCTTGAAATTGGAATAAGGAGAGTAGGAATGTTGCAGGGATTGCCTGGCTAAGCCGAGTAAAGCATGATCAGGTCTGGGAAGTTCATCGGCCGATTCATAAACTTGATAAGCAGCCTTCCAAACGCGTTCTTTCATATCAGAAACAACTTTTTTGAAATTGAGGGACAAGGTATCGGATACCTGCCAAGTATTCGATACCTTTTTTCCGGACTAATTTCAAAATTTTATAAAATGTTACCGGAGTATTGAGGCAAAAGATTTTGAGAATAAATATCTTGCGTCCTTATTTTGGGTTGCAAGGTTTTAAAAATAAACTTTAGTGCCAAAAGGAACGCATGGAATATTGAAGTATTGGTCGCTTGTTGGCATCAAATCAGTGCCATTTCTAGTTGTTGCAAAAACAAAGCCGCTTGTTTTTCGAATACTTTAAATACTGTCGTTCCAATTTTTTGCAACTTCTAATGTGCTTAAGTTTTCAATAAATTTTTTGTAAAATTTATTGAAAACTTAAGCATCC